>NZ_NEIO01000030.1:0-38414 GCF_002113575.1 Pseudomonas sp. B8(2017)
CGAACAGCTGAAGGCGGGCCTGGAGGAGTACATCCATTACTACAACCATGACCGCATCAGGCTGAAACTCAATGGCCTGAGCCCTGTCAGCTACAGGACTCAGGCCACTGGCTAAAACTGTCCAACTTTTCGGGGGCAGTCCACCCTGTGGGAGCGGGTTTACCCGCGAAGAGGCCGGCACAGGCATCGACAAGGTCAGAACACCTTGTGCCCTTCATCCAGCTGCTGGTCGACCAGCGCCCGGCCATGGGCCAGCGACACATGCTGTGCGTTCTCGAGGTCGGAGAAGAACTTCATCGGCATCGACATGCGCCTGCTGGTGTGCCCGTCGGGGTCGGTGATCAGGCACCCGGCGGCATAGGGCAGGGGGGAATCGGGGTGGGGCATCACGCTGGCGGTGATGGTGTGCTTGCGATATTCACAGTGAAGAGATTGCATCGTCCTTACCTCGCTGTGGCATGTGAAGCAGTTACCTTCATATACCACAGCAAGGGGCCGGGAGTTCCCGGCCCGACGAGCGAGCCGCGATGAACGCTCAGCCTTTGAGTTCGGTCGGCTGGATGACTTCGACCCAGTAACCATCCGGGTCCTTGACGAAGGCCAGGTGGTTCATGCGCCCGTCCTGCAGGCGCTTCTGGAACGGTACGTCCAGTGCCTCGAAGCGTGCGCAGGCGGCGCGTACGTCCGGTACCGAGATGCAGATGTGGCCAAAGCCGCGTGGGTCGGTGTTGCCGTTGTGGTAGGCAAACTCGGCATCGTTTTCGGTGCCGTGGTTGTGGGTCAGCTCCAGCACGCCCGGGATCGACTTCATCCACTGGTGGCGTTCGCTGTCATCGGCCGGGATCTGCGCCGGGTCTACCAGAGCCAGGAAGTACAGGCTGAAGGCGGCTTCGGGGAAGTCGCGCTTGTCCACCAGGCGGAAGCCCAGCACGCGGGTATAGAAGTCCAGGGACTTCTCGATGTCCTTGACCCGCAGCATGGTGTGGTTGAAGACGAACTGGGCGGTGGCGGCGTCCGGTTGGGCGGCGACACCAGGCAGGGTTTGCAGATCATGCAGGCTCATGGGAACTCCTGAGACGGGGCCGGGCGCAGGGCGCCGGCAAAACAGACAGGCCGGCCATGATACGGCAGTGTGCCGATTGCGCAAATGAAAGCGCCCTGCACGAGGCAGGGCGCTGGAATTAGAGGCCCGCATGTGCGGGCGCGTGATGGGGTCGCTAGTCCTTTAGCTGTCTCGATACTGAGCCAGCCCTTGTGAAAAAAGTGTGAAGCACGTGTGGACGTTTCATCAGCGTACCCAGCTTTCTACCGTGGCGGCTCCGTATTGTTCTTTCCAGGCCTTGAGCCCACGGTGGTTGCCGCCTTTGGTCTCGATCCGCTCGCCGGTGTGCGGGTTGGTGTAAACCTTCACCACGCGCGCGCGGCGCTGTTGCTTGGGCGCTGCACTGGAAACCCGGGCCACTGCCTTCGGGTCGAGGATGGCGATGATATCGCGCAGGCTCTTGTCGTAGCTTTTCATCAGGCCGACTAGTTTCTGCTCGAATTCGATTTCGCGTTTGAGGCCGGCATCCTTTTTCAACGCTTCCAGTTGCGCCATCTGTTCCTGGAGCGCTTTTTCGGCAGCACGAAACTCTGCAAGTCTGGACACTGTAATCACTCCTGTACGTCGGTCGTGGCAGGGCGTGACGAACATTGAAGAAGAATAAAAACGCCGGCCACGCGGGTGGGTTCCGCTGTTCGCTGATATCGAGTGTAGTCATTCATGGGTACTGGGTAAACTGCAAACTTTTTGTAAGTAAGCCGGGAACTTTCCTAGTTTTGCGCGCGGTATTGTCAGGTTTTTCCGCGGTTGCCTTGCGGTGCGCTTAGACCATGGTCCAATGGCCCGTGCCAGAGCCTTCGCGCGATAATTTCAGATGATGGCCGGCTATTGTTCGGCCCCTTCGCAGTACCGTGGCCAGCACGTGCCACAGGTTGTTTACTCGCCTTGATTCTGGATGTTTTCTCCCATGTTTGCCCCTTTCCCCATCGCCCCCGGGCGTCGTGTTGCCGGCTTGTTCCTGTTGTGTGCCGGCGTCAATGCCCAGGCTGCCGGTTTTCTTGAAGACAGCAGTGCTAAGGTCGAAGCACGCAATGTCTATTTCAACCGGGATTTTCGTGACGGCCACAGCAGTTCCAGCCAGGGTGCGTCCAAACGCGAAGAATGGGCACAAGGTTTCATCCTCAATGTGCAGTCGGGTTACACGCAGGGGCCGGTAGGTTTTGGCGTGGATGCGCTGGGCATGTTCGGCTTCAAACTTGACTCCAGCCCGGCAGACAGCAACAGCGGCCTGTTGCCGTCTTCCGGCCATGACCCACGGCACTCGGCGGACCAGTACGCGAAGATGGGCCTGGCGGCCAAGGTCAAGGTTTCCAATACCGTGCTCAAGTACGGTTCGATGATGCCGGATGTGCCGCTGCTCAAGTACAACGATGGCCGCCTGCTGCCGACCATGTTCCATGGCGCCATGCTCACCTCTGAAGAAGTGCGCGACCTGAAGTTCACCCTGGCCCGCCTGGACAAGTACACCGCACGGGATTCCACCGACCGCCAGGACATTCGCGTGCATTGCAAGAACAAGCGCTATGCCTGCGATATCGAGGCTGACCACTTTGACCTGGCCGGTGTCGATTACCGTTTCAACGAGCGCTTCAGCGCCCAGTACCAGGTGTCCAAGCTGGAGAACATCTACCGCCAGCACTTCCTCGGCCTGGTGGCCAGCCAGCCATTGGCGGTGGGCAGCCTGTCGGCAGACCTGCGCTTGATCAAGAGTGACGACATCGGCAATGCCCGCGCCGGCGAAATCGACCATCGCGCGTTCAGCGGCATGCTCGGCTACAGCCTGGGTGGCCACAAGCTCAGTGCCGGCTGGCAACGCATGTATGGCGACAGTGCCATGCCATACCTGGATGGCACCAACCCGTACCTGGTCAACTATGCCCAGGTCAACGACTTCGCCGCCGCCCAGGAACGTTCCTGGCAGGTGCGTTATGACTATGACTTCAAGGCCCTGGGCGTGCCCGGCCTGACTTTCTTCACCCGTTACATCAACGGTGACAATATCAAGGTGCCGGGCAGCACGGCCGAAGGCAAAGAATGGGAACGCGACACCGAGTTCAAGTACCAGGTGCAAAGTGGCACGTTCAAGGACGTCAGTGTGCGCCTGCGTAATTCCACTTACCGCAGCAACTATGAAAAGTGGGCGCGTGACATGGACGAGACACGGGTCATTGTCAGCTACAACTTCTCCATCTTCTGACGGGGCGCTTTGCCAAATACCGGCAGCCACCTGACAATGGTTGCTGGTTCCCGCAAAGGGCAGGGCAATGAAAGACCTGTTGTTGATCGGCATCGGCCCGGGTGACCCGCGCCAGGTCACCTACGAGGCGGTCGATGCGCTTCGCCAGGCCAGCGTGTTCTTCGTGCTCGACAAGGGCGGCGACAAGGACGAACTGGTGCACCTGCGCAAGGCCATCCTGCAACGCTATCGGCCCGAGGGCGGCTACCGCCTGGTGCAGGTCGCCGACCCTGCACGCGATGGCCAGGCCGATGACTACCTGGGCGCGGTGCAGGACTGGCACCGGCAGCGTGCGGCGCTGTATGCCCAACTGATCGAACAGGAGTTAGGCATTGGGGAAACCGGCGCCTTTCTGCTGTGGGGCGAGCCGACGCTGTACGACAGCACCCTGCGCATCCTTGGCCTGGTCCGCGAGCGTGGTGTGGCGCTGCGCCTGCAGGTCATTCCGGGCATCAGCAGCGTGCAGGCGTTGGCGGCGCGCCATCAGGTGCCGCTCAATCGTATCGGTGAGCCGTTGACCGTATTGCCAGGGCGGCGCCTGGCCGGGCAGGGGCAGATCGACAATGTGCTGGTGATGCTCGACGGGCAGTGCGCGTTTGCCCGGCTCGATGACCCGGCGTTGATGATCTACTGGGGCGCGTACCTGGGGACCGCGGATGAGGTGCTGATTGCCGGGCCGTTGCAGGCGGTGAAGGCGCAGATAATGGAAGTGCGTGAGCGGGAGCGGGCGCGCAAGGGGTGGATCATGGATAGCTACCTGTTGCGCAGGGAGCTGTGAGGTGTACTGCCTGTTCCGGCCCCTTCGCGGGTGAACCCGCTCCCACAGGTACAGCGCCAGCTTTGGGGCCGCGCGTTCCCTGTGGGAGCGGGCAAGCCCGCGAAGCAGGCGACACCGATTTCAAGGGTTACCCAGAATGGCCTGCACCTTCTCCCGCAACTGGTCGATGCTGAACGGCTTGCCGATGAGGTGCATGCCCTCCGGTACGTCGACGCTTTCGGCATAGCCACTGGCGAACAGCACGGGCAACAGCGGCCGCAGTTCGCGCGCCTTGGCCGCCAACTCTTCGCCACGCATGTCCGGCAGCCCCACATCGGTCATCATCAGCGCCAGTGCCTGGTTCGGGTCCTCGAGAATGCGCAGCGCCGCGTTGGCATGCTCCGCTTCGATGACGGTGTAGCCCAACTCGTCGAGCACTTCGACCATCAGCATGCGTACGATGTCGTCGTCTTCGACTACCAGAAGGTGCATGGTTGCGATCCTGTGCAGAATGAATGTCTTTAATCTGTGCTCCGGATGGCAGCAGAAGTTCCCCGAGGATACCGGTCCGTGCAATCAGATGGAACGATTGGCGCACATCACCTTCAAATACTGGCTAAATGCCCTGCCAGACCCGCCAAAGCTGGTTAGACTCGCTTTACGGGACAGAGCAGTGGCAGACAACTACAACGATCGCTTTGCCACACTTTCAATGGACTTTACTTGCTCGGGCGTTTTCACATGATTCAAGCAGCCTCGATGGACCAGCGGAGCTTCCGCAAGCTGTTGAGCCGCAACGTCGGCCTACCCCTGGGGGTTGGCCTGCTGGGGGCCGTTGCCTTCGTCGCGGTGATCAACTACCTGCTTTCGGCCTTGCAGTGGGTCGAGCACACCGACCGGGTGATCGGCAATGCCAACGAAACGGTCAAACTGTCGATCGACATGGAAACCGGCATGCGTGGCTTCCTGATCACTGGCGACGAGCGTTTCCTCGACCCCTACGAGGTGGCCAAGCCGCGCATCTTCGGCAGCCTGCAGAGCCTGCGCGGCATGGTCGAGGACAACCCGCAACAGGTCGAACGCATCGACCGGCTGATCGCCCTGCAGCAGGCGTGGAACACCTTCGGCAGCGAGATGATCAACTTGCGCCGCAGCCAGGGTGATTACCGCGCCTTGATCGGCAACGGCCGCGGCAAGCGCCTGACCGACGAGATCCGCAAGGAGTTCGATAACCTGATCGCCAGCGAACAACAGTTGCGCATGGCGCGCAACGAGCGGGTCAACAGTGTGACCGTCACGGTCATGTCGTCCTTCGTGCTGTTCATCGTCGGCCTCAGTGCCTTGCTGGCCTACCTCGGGCGGCGCGACCTATTGGCGCTGTCGGGTACCTATGACGAAAACTTCAAGGCCCAGCAGCGCGCGGCCGAGCGCCTGGAACACCAGGCCTGGCTGCGCAACGGGCAGACCCAACTGGCCGAACAGGTGCTCGGCCAGCTGACCCTGCCCATGCTCGGTGACAACATCCTGCGTTTCTTCGCCAGCTACCTGGGCAGCGTGGTCGGCGCGTTGTACGTGCGTGACGAGCATGGCCGCCTGGTGCGTGTGGCCAGTTATGGCCTGGATGCCGAGGAGCAGGCGCGCGAGCAGGTGCTGGGCGATCACGAAGGCCTGCTGGCCCAGGCCGTGCGCGAAGCGCGGCTGCTGCGCCTGGACGACTTGCCCGACGACTATTTCCACCTCAGTTCCGGCCTGGGGCGGGGCCTGCCGCGCAGTGCCATGCTGATGCCCTGCAGTGATGACGGGCAGATCAACGGTGTGCTGGAGCTGGGCTTCCTGCGGCCGCTGCAGGAGCGTGACGAAGAGATGCTGCAGCGGGTCCGTGGCAACCTCGGTATCTCCATCGAAAGCGCCCGCTACCGGCAGCGCCTGCAGGAAGTGCTGGCCGAGACCCAGCAACTGAACGAAGAGCTGCAAGTGCAGCAGGAAGAGCTGAAAACCGCCAACGAAGAGCTCGAAGAGCAATCCCGCGTGCTCAAGGAGTCCCAGGCCCATCTGGAAACCCAGCAGGCGGAACTGGAGCAGACCAACGAGCAATTGTCCGAGCGCACCGAGGCCCTGGACCGCAAGAATGACGAACTGCTCCAGGCCCAGGATGAGCTGCAGGCGCGCGCCGAGGAGCTGCAGCGTTCGAGCAAGTACAAGTCCGAGTTCCTTGCCAACATGTCCCACGAGCTGCGCACGCCGCTGAACAGTTCGCTGATCCTGGCCAAGCTGCTGGCGGAGAACGGCGAGGGCAACCTCAGCGACGAGCAGATCAAGTTCGCCGAATCCATCTATTCGGCCGGCAACGACCTGCTCAACCTGATCAATGACATTCTCGACATCGCCAAGGTGGAAGCCGGCAAGCTCGAAGTGCGCCCCGAAAGCACCCAGGTGGAACGCCTGGTCGAAGGCCTGCGTGGCATGTTCGAGCCGTTGGCCGGGCACAAGGGCCTGGCCTTCGAGGTGACCACCGAGGCGCAGGTGCCGGCCACGCTGTTCACCGACCGCCAGCGCCTGGAGCAGATCCTCAAGAACCTGCTGTCCAACGCCATCAAGTTCACCGAGCGCGGCCAGGTCAGCCTGAACATCGGTTACCAGCCTGGCACAGGCATCGTCTTTGCCGTGCGCGATACCGGCATCGGCATCGCCGCCGACCAGCAGCAGGCGATCTTCGGCGCCTTCCACCAGGTCGATGGCACCAGCAACCGCCGTTATGGCGGCACCGGCCTGGGCCTGTCCATTTCCCGCGACCTGGCGCACCTGCTGGGTGGGCAGATCAGCGTCGACAGCAGCCCCGGCCAGGGCAGCGTGTTCAGCCTGATCCTGCCGGAGCGCTATGAGCGCGTGGCGCAGGATATCGAGCCGCTCAGCCTACGCCCGGCGGTCGACAGCCTGCCACCCGCGCCGCAGGCACCGGCGGTGGCGGCGCCGAAACGCCAGGCACCGGCATTCGCCGACGACCGCGAGCGCGCGCCGTTCGGCAACCGCTGCATCCTGGTGATCGAGGACGAACCGAACTTCGCCCGCATTCTCTTCGACTTGGCCCACGAGCTGGGTTACAGCTGCCTGGTGGCGCAGGGCGCCGACGAGGGCTTCGAGCTGGCCGCCCAGTACATCCCCGATGCCATCCTGCTGGACATGCGTTTGCCCGACCATTCCGGCCTGACCGTGCTGCAACGCCTGAAGGAGCAGGCGAGCACCCGGCACATTCCGGTGCATATCATTTCCGTGGAGGACCGGGTCGAGGCTGCCATGCACATGGGCGCCGTCGGCTACGCGGTCAAGCCCACCAGCCGCGAACAACTCAAGGAAGTGTTCGCCCGCCTGGAGGCCAAGCTGACCCAGAAGCTCAAGCACATCCTGCTGGTGGAAGACGACGACCTGCAGCGCGAAAGCATTGCCCGCCTGATCGGCGACGACGATGTCGAGATCACCGCCGTGGCCATGGCCCAGGATGCCCTGGCGTTGCTGCGCGAGAACATCTACGACTGCATGATCATCGACCTCAAGCTGCCCGACATGCTCGGCAACGAGCTGCTCAAGCGCATGACCGCCGAGGACATCCGTGCCTTCCCGCCGGTGATCGTGTATACCGGGCGCAACCTGACCCGCGAAGAAGAAGCCGACCTGCTCAAGTATTCGCGCTCGATCATCATCAAGGGCGCCCGCTCGCCGGAGCGCCTGCTCGACGAAGTGACGCTGTTCCTGCACAAGGTCGAGTCGCAGCTGTCCAACGAACGCCAGCGCATGCTCAAGACCGCGCGCAGCCGCGACAAGGTATTCGAAGGCCGCAAGGTGCTGCTGGTGGACGACGACGTGCGCAACATCTTCGCCCTGACCAGCGCGCTGGAACACAAGGGCGCGATCGTCGAAATCGGCCGCAACGGCCGCGAAGCCATCGAGCGCCTGGAGCAGCATGACGACATCGACCTGGTGCTGATGGACGTGATGATGCCGGAGATGGACGGCTTCGAGGCCACCCGGCTGATCCGCCAGCAACCGCGCTGGCGCAAGCTGCCGATCATTGCCGTGACCGCCAAGGCGATGAAGGATGACCAGCAGCGTTGCCTGCAGGCCGGCGCCAACGATTACCTGGCCAAACCGATCGACCTGGACCGCTTGTTCTCGCTGATCCGTGTGTGGCTGCCGCAACTGGAGCGAATTTGACTAGCGAACGTAACACCGATATCGAAATCCGCTTGCTGATCGAGGCCATCTACCTCAAGTACAGCTACGATTTCCGCAACTATTCCGGCGCGTCGATCAAGCGCCGGATCCTGCATGCGCTGCGCCAGTTCGACTGCCTCACGGTGTCGGCGCTGCAGGAGCGCGTGCTGCACGACCCTGGCATGTTCATGCAGTTGCTGCAGTACCTGACGATCCCGGTCAGCGAGATGTTCCGCGACCCGGGGCACTACCTGGCGCTGCGCAACGAAGTGGTGCCGCTGCTGCGCACCTGGCCGTCGATCAAGGTGTGGATTGCCGGTTGCAGCACGGGGGAGGAGGTGTATTCGATGGCCATCCTGCTGCGCGAGGAGGGCCTGCTGGAGCGCACCATCATCTACGCCACCGACATCAACCCGCATTCGCTGGACAAGGCCAAGCAGGGCATCTACTCGATGCAGAGCATGCGCGAGTACGCCGAAAACTATCGCATCGCCGGCGGCCGGCGGGACTTTGCCGAGTACTACACGGCGGCCTACGGCAACGCCATCATGGACAGCACCCTGCGTGACAACGTGACCTTCGCCGACCACAGCCTGGCCACCGACAGCGTGTTTTCCGAAACCCAGCTGGTGTCGTGCCGCAACGTGCTCATCTACTTCAACAAGGAACTTCAGGACCGCGCCCTGGGCCTGTTCCA
Organism: Pseudomonas sp. B8(2017); assembly: GCF_002113575.1. Taxonomy (NCBI): domain Bacteria; kingdom Pseudomonadati; phylum Pseudomonadota; class Gammaproteobacteria; order Pseudomonadales; family Pseudomonadaceae; genus Pseudomonas; species Pseudomonas sp. B8(2017). Next base: position 9,002 of record NZ_NEIO01000030.1, read on the forward strand.
CGAGTCCCTGTGCCACCGCGGCTTCCTGGTGCTGGGCAGCAAGGAATCGGTGGATTTTTCCGCCTACAGCGAGCGCTTCGAGCCGCTGGTCAAGCCCGAACGGATCTACCGCAAGTCATGAAAGGCGTACGCGCGATGGTGGTCGGCGCCTCGGCGGGCGGCGTGACGGCGCTGTTCAGCGTGCTGGGCGCGTTGCCGGCCGGCTTCGCCATCCCGGTAATTTGCGTGCTGCACCTGCCCGATGACCGCCACAGCCAGCTGGCCGAGGTGCTGCAGCGCCGCCTGCGGCGGCCAGTGTGCGAGGCCCGCGACAAGCAGCCGCTGCGCGCCGGGCAGATCTACGTGGCCGGGCCGGGTTACCACCTGTCGGTGGAGCGTGACCTGACCCTGTCGTTGAGCCAGGAGCCGCCGGTGCATTTCTCCCGGCCGGCGATCGACTACTTGTTCATGTCGGCGGCCGATGCCTATGGTGCCGGCCTGCTGGGCATGCTGCTCACCGGGGCCAATGAAGATGGCGCCGAAGGCCTGGCCTATATCAAGCACAACGGGGGCCGGACCGTGGTCCAGGACCCTTGCGACGCACAGGTGGCGCTGATGCCGGAGGCCGCACTGGCCCTGCACCAGCCCGACCATATTCTTTCTCTGAGTGGCATCGAGCGATTGCTCGCCGCCCTGGAACCCAGCGCATGCTAAGCCACACCATCGCCAAACTGCTGATCGTCGACGACCTGCCAGAAAACCTGCTGGCCCTCGACGCCCTGATCCAGGGCCAAGACCGCGAGGTGCACCAGGCCCAGTCGGCCGAGGCAGCGTTGTCGCTGTTGCTCGAGCACGAGTTCGCCCTGGCCATCCTCGACGTGCAGATGCCGGGCATGAACGGTTTCGAGCTGGCCGAGCTGATGCGCGGCACGGAAAAGACCCGCAACATCCCCATCGTGTTCGTCACTGCCGCCGGGCGCGAGATGAACTACGCGTTCAAGGGCTATGAAAGCGGCGCGGTGGACTTTCTGTACAAGCCGCTCGACACCCTGGCGGTGAAGAGCAAGGTGTCGGTCTTCGTCGACCTGTACCGCCAGCGCAAGGTGCTCGACCGCCAGTTGCAGGCCCTGGAACGCAGCCGCCAGGAGCAGGAGCTGCTGCTGGCCCAGCTGCAAACGGCGCGGGGTGAACTGGAGCATGCCGTGCGCATGCGCGATGACTTCATGTCGATCGTGTCCCACGAGGTGCGCACCCCGCTCAATGGCCTGATCCTGGAAACCCAGCTGCGCAAGCTGCACCTGGCACGCGGCAACCTTGCCGCCTTCAGCGGCGACAAGCTGCAGGCCATGGTCGAGCGCGACGAGCGGCAGATCAACAGCCTGATCCGCCTGGTCGAAGACATGCTCGATGTATCGCGCATCCGCACCGGCAAACTGTCGCTGCGGCCCAAGGCGTTCGACCTGGGCCAGCTGGTGCGCGGCCTGGTGGAGAACTTTGCTGCCCAGGCCAGCGCACTGGATACCCATTTCGAGTTGCAACGCTGCGAGCCGCTGCGGGGTGAGTGGGACGAGTTTCGCATCGAGCAGGTGCTGGCCAACCTGTTGTCCAATGCCTTGCGTTATGGTGAGCGCAAACCGGTGCAGGTGCGGGTGTTCGAGCAGGACGGCCTGGCCTGCGTGCAGGTGCAGGACCATGGCATCGGCATCTGCGTGGCCAACCAGCAGCGCATCTTCCAGCAGTTCGAGCGGGTCGCCACCCAGCAGGCCAGTGGTGGGTTGGGCCTGGGGCTGTACATATCGGAGCAGATCGTCCAGGCCCACGGCGGGCGCATACTGGTGGAGAGTGAAGAGGGCAAAGGCGCCACCTTTACCTTGCAGTTGCCACTGGCAACTTACGAACAACAAAACGACCAGGCACGGGCAACCTCTGCCTGAGCCTGGGGTCTGATGGCCAGCTGTAAGTATTTCAAGGCGTTGACATGAGTGAAGATGCACAAGATGTAGTACTGGTGGTCGAGGACGAACCGGCGATTCGCATGATCCTGCGTGATTACCTGGCAGGCGAGGGCTACCACGTGCTGGTGGCCGAGGATGGCGAGCAGGCGTTCGCGATCCTGGCGAGCAAGCCGCACCTCGACCTGATGGTGACGGACTTCCGCTTGCCGGGCGGGATTTCCGGGGTGGACATTGCCGAGCCGGCGGTGAAATTGCGGCCGGACCTGAAGGTGATCTTCATCAGCGGCTACCCGGCAGAGATTCTCGAATCCGGCAGCCCGATCACCCGCAAGGCCCCGATCCTGGCCAAGCCGTTCGACCTGGATACCTTGCACGAGCAGATCCAGTTCCTGTTGCGTTAAAGCTGATGGCCCTATCGCCGGCAAGCCAGCTCCCACAGGTACACCACAGGTCTTCAGGCTTGTGGTGTACCTGTGGGAGCTGGCTTGCCGGCGATAGGGCCGGAACAGGCTAGCGCAGTGTCCGCTCCAGCCCACCCACCAGCATGCTTTCCATCAACCCCAGCCCCTGTTCTTCGGGCAAGGCCTTCAACAGCCCCGGTAACTGGTTCAGCAGCGTCGCCACCACATGCGCCGTGGCCACCAGGGCCTGCCCCTGCAACTTCGCCTGCGGTGCGATCAACCTCAGCAACCCCGCCTCATAGCGCTTGCGCAGCAAGGCCAGGCGCGCCTGCTGGTCTTCGCTCAGGCAACAGAAATCGCGCTCTGCCAGGCGAAACTGCATGGGCCGCTCGGCATGCAGCTGCCAGTGCGCGGCAATCAGGCAGCTCAACGCCGACGCCCCGCGCGCCATGGCCCGGCGCCCCTGGTCCAGGGTGGCCTGCAACTCCTCGTACAACTCCTCGATCAGGTCGAACAACAAGTCCTGCTTGCTGGGAAAGTGGTGGTACAGCGAGCCGGCGGTAAGCCCCACATGGGCCGCCAGCTCGCGCATGCTGACCTGGCCAAAGCCCTTTTCGGCAAACAGTGCCATGGCCCGGTCACGTCGCTCTTCAAAGTTGGCACAGCGCATCGCGGCATTGACCGGGGGCATGGCGTTCGCTCCTCAGTAGGTGAAGAAACCGCGGCCGCTCTTGCGCCCCAGCCAACCGGCCGCGACCATTTCCTTGAGCAACGGGGCAGGGCGGTACTTGCTGTCGTTGAAGCCTTCATGGAAGGCCTCCATGATCGCCAGCAGGGTGTCCAGGCCGATCAGGTCGGCCAGGGCCAGCGGGCCGATCGGCTGGTTGCAGCCCAGGCGCATGCCGGTGTCGATGTCCTCGGCACTGGCCAGGCCTTCCTGGCGCACGAAGATCGCTTCGTTGATCATCGGCACCAGAATGCGGTTGACCACGAAGCCCGGGCGGTTGCCGGCGGTGATCGGGGTCTTGCCGACCTTTTCGGTCACCACCAGCGCCTGGGCGTAGGTGCTGTCGCTGGTCTGCAGGCCGCGAATGATCTCGACCAGCGCCATCATCGGCACCGGGTTGAAGAAGTGCACGCCAATGAAGCGCTCGGGGTGCTCGATGCTGGCCGCCAGCTGGGTGACCGACAGCGACGAGGTGTTGGTGGCGATCAGGCAGTCGGCGGCGACGTTGGCCGCCACCTGCTGCAGGATGCGCTGCTTGAGCTGCAGGTTCTCGGTGGCGGCCTCGATCACCAGCTGCGCGCCGCTCAACTGGGTGTAGTCGGTGCTGGTGCGAATGCGCGTGCGGGCGGCTGCCGCCTTGTCGGCGTCGAGGGTGCCTTTGCCGACCTGGCGCTCGAGGTTCTTGCTCAAGGTGGCCACGCCGCGCTCCAGCGCAGCGTCGGAAACATCCACCAGCAGTACCTGGTAGCCGGCCACGGCACACACCTGGGCAATGCCGTTGCCCATGGTGCCGGCGCCGATCACGGCAATCTGTTCAATGCTCATGTGTCAGTCTCCCTCAGACGCGCTCGAAGACCACGGCGATGCCTTGGCCACCGCCGATGCACATGGTGGCCAGGGCGTAGCGGCCCTGGATGCGATGCAGCTCATGGATGGCCTTGGTGGCGATGATCGCGCCGGTGGCGCCCACCGGGTGACCCAGGGAAATGCCCGAGCCGTTGGGGTTGACCTTTTCTGGGTCGAAGCCCAGTTCGCGAGCCACGGCGCAGGCCTGGGCGGCGAACGCTTCGTTGGACTCGATCACGTCCAGGTCCTGCACCTTCAGGCCGGTCTTCTCCAGCACCTTGCGGGTGGCCGGGATCGGGCCCAGGCCCATCAGTTCAGGCTCGACACCGGCATGGGCGTAGCCCACCAGGCGTGCCAGCGGCTTCAGGCCCAGGCGGCGCACCGCATCACCACTGGCCAGTACCAGGCCGCCAGCGCCGTCGTTGATGCCACTGGCGTTGCCGGCGGTAACGGTGCCGTCTTTCTTGAACACGGTCTTCATCCCCGCCAGTTGCTCGGCGGTCACTTCGCCACGCACATGCTCGTCGGTGCTGAACTGCACGCTGCCCTTGCGGGTTTTCAGTTCCAGCGGGACGATCTGGCTGGCGAAGCGGCCTTCGGCAATGGCGCGGGCGGCGCGGCGCTGGCTGGTCAGGGCCAGTTCGTCCTGCATTTCGCGGGTAATGCCGTGCTTGGCCGCAACGTTCTCGGCAGTGATGCCCATATGGAAGTGTTCGAACGGGTCCTGCAGCACGCCGACGGTGTAGTCGATGCCTTGCAGGTCACCCATGCGAGCGCCCCAGCGTGCCTGCGGCAGCAGGTACGGGCCACGGCTCATGGATTCGGCGCCGGCTGCCACGGCCACATCGGTGTCGCCGAGCAGCAGGCATTGGGCTGCCGAGACGATGGCCTGCAGGCCCGAGCCGCACAGGCGGTTGACGTTGAATGCCGGGGTTTCCTTGGGGATGCCGGCGTTCATTGCCGCTACGCGGGCCAGGTAGGCGTCACGCGGTTCGGTGGGGATCACCGTGCCCATCACCAGGTGGCCGACTTGCTCGGCGGCCACGCCCGAGCGCTCGATGGCGGCGCGGGTGATGGCGCTGGCCAGGTCGGCCAGCGGCAGGTCCTTGAGGGAACCGCCAAAGCCACCAATGGCTGAACGGACGGCACTGACGACGTAGATTTCTGCGCTGCTCATAGGGGCTCCGATTGCGAAGGCATGGCGGGACTGGGCCAGGCTCTGCGAGAATGGCCGACGATCCCGGAGTGGGACCGAGTCTAGGCAAAGGCTCTGTTGCAGCCTATGCCGGAACTGTTCAGACAACCTGGCACTTTTTGCCACTCAGCATAGACAGCGAAAACCGCCATGCGCGATAGCGATTCGGTCGCCGTGTACTTCCTCAATGCCATGCTCCACGCCCTGCGCGACTGCCCCGCCGAACGCGATGCGCAGCTGCGTGCGGTGGGCATCGACCCGCAACTGCTCGAGCAGCCCCAGGCCCGTGTACCGGCCAAGGCCTTCGCCCAGCTGTGGCTGGCGCTGATCCAGCGCCTGGACGACGAGTTCTTCCGCCTCGACAGCCACGGCATGCCGCCGGGCAGTTTCGCCCTGATCTGCCGGGGCCTGATCCTGGAGCCGAACCTGGAAAAGGCCTTGCGCCAGTGCATGGGCGGTTTTGGCCTGTTTCTGCGTGATTTGCGCGGCAGCCTGACGCTGCGTGGCGGGCGGGCGCTGATCAGTGTGCAGTCGAGCATCGCTGACCCGCTGACCCGGGTGTATGCCGAGGAAACCTACCTGGTGCTGATGATCGGCATGCTGTGCTGGCTGGCCGGGCGGCGGATCGCCATCGACCGCACCGAGCTGGCGGTGTCGCGCCCGGCCCAGGAGGACGACCTGCTGCTGTGGGGGCCGGACCTGCGCCTGGGCAGCGGGCGCACCGAGGTGGAGTTCGACAGCGCCTACCTGCGCCTGCCGGTGGTGCAGGATGTGGCGGCCCTGAAAACCTTCCTGCGCAGCGCGCCGCAGGGGCTGGTGATTCGCTTTCGCAACCAGAACGGGCTGGTGGCCGAGGTGTACCGGCACCTGCGGGCGCGGCGCTATGGGCAGTGGCCGACGCTGGCGGCGCTGGCGCAGCAGCAGGGGGTCAGTGCCAGTACTTTCCGTCGGCAGCTGGAGCGGGAAGGGCGTTCGTACCAGCAGATCAAGGATGAGGTGCGCCGGGCAATGGCCTTCGAGCGGTTGCGCGAAGGGGAACTGAGTATTGCCGAGATTGCCGAGCAGACCGGGTTCCAGGAGCCCAGTGCGTTTCACCGGGCGTTCAAGAAATGGACCGGGCAGAGCCCCGGGAGCTACCGGGCGCGGTTGGCCGGGCGTTGAGATGTTGCCTGTGCGGGCCTCTTCGCGGGTAAACCCGCTCCCACAGGGGACTCACAGAATCTGAAAAATGTGCTGTACCTGTGGGAGCGGGTTCACCCGCGAAGAGGCCGGTACAGGCTATCGATCAATGATCAGGCCGGCACCATGGCAAACCCGACCCCGAAGCGGTTCCAGGCATTGATGGTGGCGATTGCCAGGGTCAGGTTGGCCACCTCGGCCGGCTCGAAGTGTTCCTGCAAGGCTTCATATTCGCCCTGCGGCGCGCCGTGCTCGGGCAGCCGGGTCAGGCTCTCCACCCAGGCCAGCGCAGCACGCTCGCGCGGGGTGAAGTAGGCGGTTTCCTGCCAGACGCACAAGGTTTGCAGGCGTGCCTCGGTCTCACCGGCCTTGCGCGCGTCGTTGGCGTGCAGGTTGACGCAGTAGGCGCAGCCGTTGATCTGCGAGGCCCGCAGGCGCACCAGTTCCAGCAGGGAATTCTCCAGGCCGCTCTTGGCCAGGGCCTGCTCCAGGCCGACCATGGCTTTATAGGCCTCGGGGGCGTGCTTGGCCCATTCGATACGGTTGTGCATGGCTGTCTCCAAAGGGTGTTGGGCGGGGATGGCGCTACTGTAGCGCCGCACGTTGGCCTCCCCGATAGCCAATCGCGCGCATCAGCGGGAGGCCAATCGGCCATTCGGGAGGCCACTGACAGGCATCCAATCTCTTCATTTCTGCCAGGCCGCCCAAGCCCGGATAATGACCAGGTCTTGCAACAGGAGAACCGATTCATGTCCGAAGAACGCTACATGCGCGAAGCGCTCGACCTGGCCCGCGCCAACATCAAGGCCGGTGGCCGGCCCTTCGGCGCCGTGCTGGTGTACCAGGGGCAGGTGCTGGCACGTGCGGTCAACGAGATCCACAGCACCCAGGACCCGACCGCCCACGCCGAGATGCAGGCCATCCGCAAGGCCAGCCACGCCCTGGGTCAGGCGCGCCTGGATGGCGCCGAAATCTACGCCAGCGGCCACCCGTGCCCGATGTGCCTGGCGGCCATGCACCTGTGCGGCATCGAGCGGGCCTGGTTTGCCTACGACAACGCCGAGGGCGAACCCTATGGCTTGTCCACCGCGGCGGTGTACGCGCAGATGGCTCGCCCGCCCCAGCAGCAGAGCCTGCCGCTGCGCGCACTGAAGCCCAGCGGCGAAGCCGGTCTGTACCTTGAATGGAAACAGGCCAACGCACAATGAGAGCGGCATTGAACCTGCTGCTGGTCATGCTGCTGGCACTGAACCTGCGGCCGATCCTGACCAGTATCGGCCCGTTGCTGGAACCCATGCGCGCCAGTACCGGCCTGGGTTACCAGCAGGCGGCCTTGCTGACGGCGTTGCCGGTGCTGTGCATGGGCCTGGTGCCCCTGCTGCAGCCCTGGTTGCGGCGCTGGATCAGTGAACATGGCGGCATGCTCGCTGGCCTGTCTGCCATCGCCCTGGCCTGCCTGTGGCGCCTGCAACTGGGCAGCGCGTGGGCGCTGATTGCCAGTGCGGTGGTCGCCGGCCTGGGGGTGGCGGTAGTGCAAGGCATGATGCCGGGACTGGTCAACCGCTGGTTCCCCGGCCGCCTGGCGGGGGCGATGGGCCTGTATTCGGCAGCGCTGATGAGCGGCGGCGGCCTGGCTGCCGTGCTCGGGCCGCACATCAGTGGCTACTTCGGCCACTGGCAGGTCGGCCTGGGCGTGTGGGCGATCCCGGCTGTGCTGGCGGTGCTGGCCTGGGCCGTGCTGCGGCCACGCCAGCAGGCGCCGAAGCTGGCCGGTGCCACCGGCGGTCACTGGTTCGGCACGCGCCGGGCCTGGTTGCTGGCGCTGTACTTCGGCTTGATCAACGGCGGCTACACCAGCATGGTGGCCTGGTTGCCGGCCTATCACATCGAGCATGGCGGCAGCGCCCAAGGCGGTGCCGACCTGGTGGGCCTGATGACCATCTTCCAGGTGGCCGGCGCACTGGGCCTGCCGCTGTTGCTGCGGCGCTGGGCAGACCGGCGCCCGGGCCTGTGGCTGGCCTTGGCGATCCAGCTGGTGGGTTTCCTCGGCCTGCTGCTGGCACCCACGCTAGCCTCGGAGCTGTGGGTGGCGATGATCGGTTTCGGCCTGGGCGCCTGTTTCAGCCAGAGCCTGACGCTGACCCTGGAGCACCTGAAGACGCCTGCCGAGGCTGGCAGCCTGGCGGCGTTCGTGCAGGGCATCGGCTTCATCATCACCGGCATCGTGCCGTACGTCACCGGCTGGTTGCGCGACATCAGCGGTGATTTCCAGGCTTCGTGGACGCTGCTGACCGTGACCGTGGTGGCAATGCTGCTGGTAACCGCCTGCTTCAACCCACGCGGTTATGCCGCGGCCATTGCCCGCCCGGTAGTGGCGGGCAAGGCCGCGCCGGTCAACTGAGGCGCTGCAGGGTGTCGCGCACCCGGTCCAGCGCCGGGTCGATGTCCAGCAGCTCGATGGCGCCGAAGCCCAGCAACAGCCCCGGGCGCACTGGCGCTTCGCTGAAGAACGGCGCCAGCGAGTACAGGCCGACTTCCACCTTGCGTGCGAGGTTGGCCAGCAGCTCGACATCGACCCCAGGTTTGGCCAGGGCGCTGAGGTGGAACCCGGCGCTGGCGGGGATGGCGCTGAACCACGGTGACAGGTCGTCGCCCAGCCGCGCGAGGATGCGTTCGCGACGGGCGCTGTAGACCTCGTGGCAACGGCGGATGTGCTTGTTCAGGTGGCCTTCGCCGAGAAACCGCGCCAGTGCCCACTGCAACAGGGTCGGGCTGTGCCAGTCGCTGAGGTGCTTGGCCACGCAGGCGGCCTTCAACACGGCGGGCGGCAGTACGGCGTAGCCCAGGCGCAACTCGGGCAGCAAGGTCTTGGAAAAGGTCCCCACATAGGCCACCAGGCCATGGCGGTCGAGGCGCTGCAACGCCTCCGCGGCTGGGCCGTGGTAGCGGAACTCGCAGTCGTAGTCGTCTTCGATGATCAACGCACCCAGCTCGGCGGCCCGTGCCAGCAGGGCGTGCCGGCGTGACTCGCTCATCGGCATGCCCAGCGGGAACTGGTGCGAGGGCGTCACGTAGATCAGCCGAGTGCCGTCGGCGATCTGTTCCACGCACAGCCCTTCATCGTCCACCGGTACCGATTGCAGGCGCGCGCCCAGGGCCAGGAACAGTTGCCGCGCTGGCGGGTAGCCCGGGTCTTCCATGGCCACCTGGCAACCCGGCTCGACCAATACCCGGGCGATCAGGTCCAGTGCCTGCTGGGCGCCGTTGCACACCAGCAGGTCGGCGGCGCTGCAGTGCACGCCGCGGGCGTAGGCGACGTGATGGGCAATGGCCTCGCGCAGCTCTGGCAGGCCCTGGGCCGGGAACTGTCGCTCGGGGTGGCGCTGGCTGCGGCGCAGGGCATAGTTCAGGCAACTGCGCCACTGGTCGAACGGGAACTGCGCCTTGCTCGAGGCCCCGCCGATGAAGTCGTAACGCGAGGGAGCGTCCAGCTGACGTTGGCTCAGCACGGTGGCGCGCTGCTGCCAGCGCTCGAGGGACGCGGCAGCGGCCAGGGGAATCGCGGTCGATTCGCTGCTGCGCAGCGGCTGGCGCGGGGTGATGAAGGTGCCCCGGCCGACCACGCCGCTCAGCAGGTTGTCGTAGGTCAGCCGGGAATAGGCCTCGGCCACGGTCTTGCGCGACACGCCTAGTTGCTCTGCCAGCAGGCGGCTTGGCGGCAGTTGGGTGCCGGCGGCCAGGTGGCCGCTATCGATGCCGGCGCGCAGTTGCTGGTAAAGCTGGTCGGCCAGGCCTTTGCGCCCTTCCAGGCGAATGTGCAGTTCCATGGAGCGGTCCGGAGCGGGGAAGTGCTCAGGATAGCGGATTGGTCGGGGAAGGGCATGGGGCCGCTTTGCGGCCCATCGCCGGCAAGCCAGCTCCCACAGGGATAGCACATGGCTTGAGGTCTTCGCGGTCTGCCTGTTCTGGCCCCATCGCTGGCAAGCCAGCTCCCACAGATACTGCACAATGCTTGAGGTCGGTGCAGTCGAGGTGGGAGCTGGCTTGCCGGCGATGGGCTGCAGAGCAGCCCCCAGGCAAGCGACCGGTAATCAGAAGCGTGCCGTACTCACCGTGATGTAGCCCTTGTCCGCCAGCGCGATACGTATCACTGTCTCGTCCGCCGGCGCCTTGCGGTTGCGCTTGATGCGCACGCCTTCCACCGCCGCCGCTTTCATATGCTCGGTAATGGCCCGCCCGTTCGGGTCGAAGAACAACTCGCTGGCCAGCAACTCGATACGCTCGATCAGCTGGCGGGAGCGTTCATCGGTGGCGCAGAAGAACATCACCCCCGACAGGTGGGGGTCTTCGTCCGGGTTGTTCATGTCATGGGCCAGCAGTTCGCGCAGGGTGCTGCGCAATTCGGCAGTGGGGCGGGCGTACAGGTGCATGCGGAACCTCCTCTGGATCGCGACCTCGCGTCATCCAGTGCCGATCATGTTTTCAGTGGGCAGGGGGCAACAAGTAGGACGCATCCGAGCAACGCGTAGGAGTTTTCTGAAGATGCAGGAGTGACACCCCAAGCTGGCGGGAGGACAGCGCCTGCGGCACAATTTGCCGCCCGCTACCCGCCTTGCCGAGGATTGCCATGAACAGCCATTTCCAAGCCGTCGACCTGAAAAAGGCCTATCGCCTGCTGAACCACGGCCCGACGGTGCTGGTGTCGGCCAGCCACGAAGGGGTGGACAATGTGATGGCGGCCGCCTGGGCCTGTGCGCTGGATTTCGACCCACCCAAGGTGACCGTGGTACTCGACAAGACCGCCCGCACCCGGCAGTTGGTGGAGGGCAGTGGCTGGTTCGTGATCCAGGTGCCCACCGCGGCGCAGGCGCAGCTGACCCACCAGGTGGGTACCCGCAGCCTGTTCGACCAGCCCGACAAGCTCGCCAGCATTGGTGTGCAGCTGGCGCGGGTCGAGGGGCATGCGGCGCCGTTGATGGAGGGCTGTTCGGCCTGGTTGATGTGCCGGGTGATCGACGAGCCGCACAACCAGAGCACCTACGACCTGTTCATTGGCGAGGTGGTGGCGGCCTGGGCCGATGACCGGGTGTTCCGCGATGGCCACTGGGCCTACGAGAATGCCGACCCGCAGTGGCGCAGTTTGCACTACGTGGCGGGTGGGCATTTTTATGCGATAGGCGAGCCGGTGGTGGTCGATTCGCAAAGTTGATTACACCTGGCCCGGCCTCATCGCCGGCAAGCCAGCTCCCACAGGTATCACACCAGGCCTGAAGCCTGTGCAGTACCTGTGGGAGCTGGCTTGCCGGCGATAGGGCCGCATAGCGGCCCCTGTCAGCATCAGCGCCCGACCTCCTGCTTGAAGCGCAAGCGCCAGCCATGCAGCAACGGTTCGGTATAGCCACTGGGCTGCTGCCGGCCCTTGAACACCAGCTCCCGCGCAGCGCGGAATGCATGCGATGTCTCGAAACCGGCGGCCATTGGCCGGTACGCCGGGTCCCCGGCATTCTGCTGGTCGACCACGCGGGCCATGCGTTGCATGGTCGCCTCGACCTGATCGGCATCGACCACCCCGTGGTGCAGCCAGTTGGCAATGTGCTGCGCCGAAATCCGCAGGGTCGCGCGGTCTTCCATCAGGCCCACATCATGGATATCCGGCACCTTGGAACAGCCGACCCCTTGCTCGACCCAGCGCACCACGTAACCGAGGATACCCTGGCAGTTGTTGTCCAGTTCGGCCTGGATGTCGGCTGCGCTCCAGGGCCGCTCGGGGCTGACCGGGACACTGAGCAGGTCATGCAGCAACTCGGCGCGCTGGGCATTCAGGTCAACCTGTTCCAGCGTTTGCTGCACGGCCGCCACATCCACCTGGTGGTAGTGCAGCGCATGCAGCGTCGCGGCTGTGGGCGAGGGCACCCAGGCGGTGTTGGCGCCGGCCCTGGGCTGGGCGACTTTCTGTTCGAGCATGGCCGCCATCAGGTCGGGCATGGCCCACATGCCCTTGCCGATCTGCGCCTTGCCGCGCAGGCCACAGGCCAGCCCCACCAGTACGTTGCTGCGCTCGTAGGCCTGGATCCAGGCACTGCCTTTCATGTCACCCTTGCGCAGCATGGCGCCGGCTTCCATGGCCGTGTGCATCTCGTCACCGGTGCGGTCGAGGAAGCCGGTGTTGATGAATACCACCCGTGACGCGGCGCTGGCGATGCAGGCCTTGAGGTTGACGCTGGTACGCCGCTCCTCGTCCATGATGCCCATCTTCAGCGTATGTGCGGGCAGGCCCAACAGGGCTTCGACGCGGCCGAACAGCTGGTCGGCAAAGGCCACCTCGGCCGGCCCGTGCATCTTCGGCTTGACGATGTACAGGCTGCCCTCGCGGGAATTGCCGCGGCGCTTGAGGTCATGCAGGCCGATCAGGCTGGTGACCACGGCATCGAGGATGCCTTCCGGGATTTCCCGGCCATCACGGTCGTGGATGGCCGGGTTGGTCATCAGGTGGCCGACGTTGCGGATGAACAGCAGCGAGCGGCCCGGCAGGGTCAGTGGCTGGCCGTCTGCGCCGTGGTAGTGGCGGTCTTCGGCCAGGGTGCGTTCAAAGGTTTTGCCGCCCTTGCTGACCTGCTCGCTGAGGTCGCCCTTCATCAGGCCCAGCCAGTTGCGGTAGACGTTGACCTTGTCGTCGGCATCCACGGCGGCTACCGAGTCTTCGCAGTCGATGATGGTGGTGAGCGCGGCCTCCAGCAGGATGTCCTTGACCCCGGCCGGGTCCTGCTGGCCAATGGCGTTGGCCGGGTCGACCTGGATTTCGAAATGCAGCTGGTGATGCTGCAACAGGATCGCTGTTGGCGTGTTCGGCTCACCTTGGTAGCCACGCAGTTGCGCGGGGTGCATGAGCCCCACCTGGCGGCCATCGGCCAGGGTTACCTGCAGCATGCCCTGGCTGATCGCGTAGGCCTTGGCGTCGTTGTGCGACGCACCGTCGAGCGGGGCAGCGGTGTCGAGGAACTGCCGGCCATAGGCGATCACCTTGGCGCCGCGTCGCGGGTTGTAGCCTTGGCCACGTTCGGCGCCATCGGTTTCGGCGATGGCATCGGTGCCGTACAGGGCATCGTACAGCGAGCCCCAGCGGGCGTTGGCGGCGTTGAGGGCGTAGCGGGCGTTGCTCAGTGGCACCACCAGTTGCGGGCCGGCCTGCACGGCGATCTCGCGGTCGACGTTGCGGGTGCTGACCTGCACGCTTGCCGGGGGCTCCACAAGGTAGCCGATGCCTTGCAGGAAGTGCTGGTAGGCGGCCATGTCACGGATCGGGCCGGGGTGCTGGCGGTGCCAGTTGTCCAGTTCTGCTTGCAGGCGCTCGCGTTCGGCGAGCAGGGCGCGGTTTTGTGGTGCGAGGTCGTGGACCAGGGTGCTGAAGCCTTGCCAGAAGGTGCGGGCTTCGATGCCGGTGCCGGGGAGGGCTTCGTCTTCGATGAAGCGCTGCAGGGTGGGGGCGATCTGGAGTGGATGGTTTGGCATTGTCTGTTCGCTCGATGTTCAGGCTTCTGGAAAGTTTTTGCTTGTGCCGGCCTCTTCGCGGGCTTGCCCGCTCCCACAGGTACTGCACAGGACTCAGGTCTTGTGAAAGCCCTGTGGGAGCGGGCAAGCCCGCGAAGAGGCCGGCACAGGATTCAGAGAGCAGCCGCCCCGGCCTTGGCCACCTGGGCATCCTGCTCGGACTTGACCCCGGACACGCCGATCGCCCCCACCACCTGCCCATTCACCCGCAGCGGCACGCCACCTTCCAGGCTGGTCAGCAGCGGCGCGGTGACGAAAGCGGTACGGCCACCATTGACCATCTCCTCGTAATCCCGCGTCTCCTTGCGCCCCAGCGCGGCTGTGCGGGCCTTTTCCATCGCGATGTAGGCGCTGGCCGGCGCGCAGCCGTCCAGGCGCTCCAGGGCCAGCGGGTGGCCACCGTCGTCGACCACGGCGATGGTCACGTTCCATTGTTGCGCCTGGGCTTGCTGGCGGGCGGCGGTCAGCACGAGGGCGACTTCGGCCTGGCCGATCACGGACTTGCTATGCATGGTGGTTCTCCGGGTTCAAGGCTGCTTCGACGATTTCGATCCAGTGCCGCACCGGTGTGCGCCCAGCCCCGTCGAGGTGGGCCTGGCAGCCGATGTTGGCGGTGGCGATGACTTGCGGTTTGCCGCTTTCCAAGGCGTTGAGGCGGTTGTCGCGCAGTTGTAGCGACAGCTCGGGCTGGGTCAGCGAATAGGTGCCGGCCGAGCCGCAGCACAGGTGGCCGTCCGGTACCGGGGTCAGGGTAAAGCCCAGGCGTGTCAGCAACGCCTCCACCGCACCCCCTAGCTTCAGCGCGTGCTGCAGGGTGCATGGGCAATGGAAGGCCAGGCGCTGTTCGGCGCACAGGCTCAGTTGCTCGACCGGCTCGTCGCGCAGCACCTCCACCAGGTCGCGGGACAGGGCGCTGACCCGTGCGGCCTTGGCGGCGTAGCGCGGGTCCTTTTCCAGCAGGTGGCCGTAGTCACGCACGAACGCGCCGCAGCCGCTGGCCGTTTGCACGATGGCCTCGGCGCCGGCTTCGATGGCTGGCCACCAGGCATCGATATTGCGCCGCGCCCGTTGCAGGCCTTGTTCCTGGGCATTGAGGTGATAGTCCACCGCGCCACAGCAGCCGGCCTGCCGGATCGGCACCACGCTGATGCCCAGGCGGTCCAGCAGGCGTGCGGCGGCGGCATTGGTGTTGGGCGACAGGGCCGGTTGCACGCAGCCTTCCAGCATCAGCACCCGCCGCGCATGGCGCGGTGCGGGGCGTTGGCCGGGGGCGGTGACCCGCGCCGGCAGCTTGCGCTTGAGCGTGGCCGGTAACAGTGGGCGCAGGGCCTGGCCGCTGCGGGTCAGGGCCTTGAACAGCGCCGGGCGTGGCACCACTGCGCGCAGGCCCTGGCGTAGCAGGCGCTGGCCGAGCGGGCGTGGCACCTGCTGTTCGACCACGGCGCGGCCGATGTCCAGCAGGTCGTGGTACCTCACCCCGGAAGGGCAGGTGGTTTCACAGTTGCGGCAGGTCAGGCAGCGATCCAGGTGCAACTGGGTGCTGGCGGTGATCGGCGCGCCTTCGAGCATCTGCTTGATCAGGTAGATGCGCCCGCGTGGGCCGTCCAGTTCATCGCCCAGCAGCTGGTAGGTGGGGCACGTGGCGGTGCAGAAACCACAGTGCACGCAGGAGCGCAGGATGCTTTCGGCCTCGTCGGCGCGGGCCAGTTGCCGGGCGGTTTCGCTCAGGTTGGTTTGCATGGTCTGGCCTCACAGGTCCGGGTACAGGCGGCCAGGGTTGAACACCCCCTGGGGGTCGAGTTGCTGCTTGAGCGCACGGTGGTAGCGCATCAGCGCGGCGGGCAGCGGAGGGCTGCTGGCAGCGCCAGGGGCATGGCAGGTGGCGTGGCCGCCAACCTTGGCGACCTGCTCGCGGATCTCTTGCGCCGGTGCCGTGGACTTGAGCCAGCGCTGCGCGCCACCCCAGTCGATCAGCTGCTGGCCGGGCAGCTCCAGCTCGCCGGTGGCGTTGGGCACGGACAGGCGCCACAGCGGCGCGGGGCCGGCAAAGAACGCCAGGCGCTGCTCGCGCAGGTCGCTCCAGAAGCAGCTGTCCAGTGCCTCGCCGCCCAGGCGCTGGCGTGCCGACTGCACCGAGCCTTCGCCGCCTTCCAGGCGCAGGTACAGCGCGTCGCCGTCATGGCAGGCCGCGCTGATCGGCAGCGGCTGCTGGCCCCATTCAGCCAGCTCCGCCAGCGCCTGGTGGCGGCCCATCGGCAGACGCAGGCTGAGGCACTGGCGCGGGCGTGGCAGCACTTTCAGCGACACCTCGGTCAGCAACCCGAGGCAGCCGAAGCTGCCCGCCATCAGCCGCGACACGTCGTAGCCGGCAACGTTCTTCATCACTTCGCCACCAAAGCGCAACAGCTTGCCGTGGCCGGTGATCACCCGCGTGCCCAGCACATAGTCACGCACGGACCCGGCCCACGGCCGCCTTGGGCCTGACAGCCCGGCCGCGACCATGCCACCCAGGGTGGCGTCGGGGCCCAGGTGCGGTGGTTCGCAGGGCAGCATCTGGCCAGCTTCGTGCAATGCCGCCTCGATCTCGCGCAGCGGCGTGCCGGCGCGGGCAGTCAGCACCAGTTCGGTCGGGTCGTAGCTGACGATGCCGCGGTGGCTGCGGGTGTCCAGCACCTCGCCGGCCACCGGGCAGCCGAGCATGGCCTTGCTGTTGCCACCCTGGATACGCAGCGGCGTGGCCTGGTTCAGCGCCTGGTTGACCTGCTCCAGCAGGGCCTGGCTGATGTCGCGGTCCATGCTCATCAGAAGCGCTCCAGTTCGGGGAAGGGCAATTGCCCATGGTGCACGTGCATGGCGCCGAATTCGGCGCAGCGGTGCAGGGTGGGGATGTTCTTGCCGGGGTTGAGCAGGCCCTGTGGGTCGAAGGCGGCCTTGACCGCATGGAACAGGGTGATTTCGTCGCTGTTGAACTGTGCGCACATCTGGTTGATCTTCTCGCGCCCCACACCGTGCTCGCCGGTGATGCTGCCGCCCACGGCCACGCACAGTTCGAGGATCTTGCCGCCGATGGCTTCGGCACGTTCCAGCTCGCCTGGCAGGTTGGCATCGAACAGGATCAGTGGGTGCATGTTGCCGTCGCCAGCGTGGAACACGTTGGCCACGCGCAGGCCGTATTCGCCGGACAGTTCGCTGATGCCCTTGAGTACCCGTGGCAGTTCGCGGCGCGGAATGGTGCCGTCCATGCAGTAGTAATCCGGGGAGATGCGCCCCACCGCCGGGAAGGCGTTCTTGCGCCCGGCCCAGAAGCGCACGCGCTCGGCCTCGTCGCAGGCCAGCCGTACTTCAAGCGCGCCGGCCTGGGCCAGCACGGCGGCGACCCGTTCGCAGTCGTCATGCACATCGGCCTCGACGCCATCCAGCTCGCACAGCAGGATGGCCGCCGCGTCCACCGGGTAACCGGCATGGATGAAGTCCTCGGCGGCGCGGATCGCCAGGTTGTCCATCATCTCCAGGCCGCCGGGGATGATCCCGGCAGCAATGATCTCGGCCACAGCCCGGCCGGCGTCCTCGACGCTGTCGAAGCTGGCCAGCAGCACCCGCGCCACCTGGGGCTTGGGCAGCAGCTTGACGGTGACTTCGGTGACGATGCCGAGCATGCCTTCGGAGCCGGTGAACAGTGCCAGCAGGTCGAAACCGGGGCTGTCCAGGGCATCGCTGCCGAGGGTCAGGCGTTCGCCCTCGACCGTGAGGATTTCCACCTTGAGCAGGTTGTGCACGGTCAGGCCGTACTTCAGGCAGTGCACGCCACCAGCGTTCTCGGCGACATTGCCGCCGATGGAGCAGGCAATCTGCGAGGACGGGTCCGGCGCATAGTACAGGCCGTGGGGCGCGGCCGCCTGGGAGATGGCCAGGTTGCGCACGCCGGGCTGCACTCGGGCGAAGCGGCCCTGCGGGTTGACTTCGAGAATGCGGTTGAACCGCGCCATTACCAGCAGGATGCCTTTTGCCAGCGGCAGGGCGCCACCCGACAGGCCGGTACCGGCGCCGCGTGCCACCACCGGCACGCCACGCTGGTGGCAAAGCCTGAGCAGCGTCTGCACCTGCTCCAGGCGCTCGGGCAGCACCACCAGCAGCGGCACCGTGCGGTGGGCCGAGAGGCCGTCGCATTCATAGGGCTTGAGGTCTTCCTCGCGGTGCAGGATCTCGAGGTCCGGCAGGGCAGCGCGCAACGCTTGCAGCAGCGCCGCCCGGTCCACGTCGGGCAGCGCGCCATCGACGCGTTCGTCATACAGGATATTCATCGGCTCACTCGGCAACGGTTTTTGTTGTTGTTGGCAAAGCGCTCACCCTTGCAGCCTGCGCGTGGCCGCCGCCGGGGTCGAGCACGGGGTGAACTGGTCCTACCAGTTTTTGCGACGGGTACTGGTTATTGACGGCTTTGCCTGGCTAGATTGAGGCAGGTGGTCGAAGTGGTCCTACCAGCAGGAGGGTACGCAGTGGGTACTGAAGGCAAGGCCAAGGTCGCCGACCAGGTGGCCGAACGGGTCGAGCGGCTGATCGTCGAAGGCGTGCTCAAGGTGGGCCAGGCCCTGCCGTCGGAGCGGCGCCTGGTGGACAAGCTGGGCTGTTCGCGCTCGGCGCTGCGTGAAGGCCTGCGCATCCTGCGCGGGCGCGGCATCATCGACACCGAGCAGGGGCGTGGCTCGTTCGTTGCCGACCTGACGGGCCATGCGGGCGCCACGCCGTTGATGCACCTGTTCGGATCGCAGCCGCGCACGCTGTTCGACCTGCTGGAAGTGCGGGCGTTGCTGGAGGCCGAATCGGCGCGCCTGGCGGCGTTGCGGGCCACCGAGGTCGACCGTTTGCTGATCCGCCGGCGCTATGAAGAAATGCTGGCTGCGCACGACGCCCCCGAAGCGATCGATGCCCGTGAACATGCCCGCCGCGACCATGCCTTTCACCGGGCGATCAGCGAGGCGTCGCACAACCCGGTGCTGGTGCATACCTTGCAATCGCTCAGTGACCTGACCTTGAGCACGGTGTTCGCCTCGGTCAACAACCTGTATTGCCGACCGGCGCAGAAGCGCCAGATCGACCGCCAGCATGCGCGGTTGTATCACGCGGTGATGGAGCAGCTGCCGGAGCAGGCGCAGCGCGCGGCGCGCGAACATATCAACGGGATCCGCGACAGTTTGCGGGAGATCGAGCAGGAAGAGCAGCGGCTGGTAAGGGCTACCATGCGCATGGATGGCTGGGGGTGAATGTATGCCTGTGCCGGCCCTTTCGCGGGCTTGCCCGCTCCCACAGGGACTGCACCGGGTCTGATGCCTGTGCAGTACTTGTGGGAGCGGGCAAGCCCGCGAAGAGGCCGATGCAGGATTACCTCAATCAATGATCGGCTATGCGGTCATCCTGCGAGAGGAGGGCCCGGGCCAGCTCTTCATCATTGGCCTGCAGGCCTGGGTTGTCCTTGCGGGCTTGTTCCAGCGCCGACTCCACATAGGCGCCACGGATTGCACCACCGCTGGCGACGTAGGCCGAAAGCTCGTCACGCGCCGGGATGATCCGTTTGTCGTCCTTGAAGGTCGAGTAAAGCGAGGCGGAAACACCGGCCGAGGTTGCGACGTCGCCTGCGTCGACGTCAGCCAGGGCAGCACCGGCAGGCAGCAGGAGCAGCAGCGCAGGGGCGAGGAGTAGGTGGCGCATGGTGTGATCTCCAGTAGCATGAAGCCCAAGTAATTGAACCACTCAGTGTTTAAGAAAGCGCAGGTGGGGTGGTAGTTCCCTTGTTCACGCTGGAGATTGCCGGGGCTGCTGCGCAGCCCATCGCCGGCAAGCCAGCTCCCACGTCGACCGCGCTGCCCTTAAGGCCTGTGCAGTACCTGTGGGAGCTGGCTTGCCGGCGATAGGGCCCTGTCAGGCGAGTTGGTAAGTAGTCTTCACCCGGGTAAAGAACTGCCGCGCATGCGTCCCTTGCTCCCGCGAGCCCAGGCTCGATGCCCCATTCCCACCAAACGGCACGTGGTAATCCACCCCGGCCGTAGGCAGGTTGACCATCACCATCCCCGCCGAACTGTTGCGCTTGAATTGCTCGGCATGGCGCAGCGAGGTGGTGACGATCCCGGCAGACAGGCCAAAGGCGGTGTCCTCGGCGGCGGTGAAGGCTTCCTCGTAATCACGCACCTTGAGCACGCTCAGCACCGGCCCGAAAATCTCCTCGCGGTAGATGCGCATGTCCGCGGTCACTTCGGTGAACAGCGCCGGGGTGAAGAAATACGCCCCCGCCGGGTTGTCGATGCGCTCGCCACCGCACACCAGCTTCGCGCCCTGTTCAAGGCCGGCGGCCACGTACGACAGGTTCTGCTCCAGTTGCCGGCTGTCGACCACCGGGCCGATGTCGGTGCCGGCTTGCAGCGCATCGCCCACCTGCAGCGCGCGGGTACGCTCGGCCAGGCGCGCGACGAAGGCGTCATGAATGCCGGCGGTCACGATTACCCGCGAGCTGGCCGTGCAGCGCTGGCCGGTACTGTAGAACGAGCCGTTCAGCGCCACCTCTACCGCCTGCTCCAGGTCGGCGTCATCCAGCACGATCAGCGGGTTCTTGCCGCCCATCTCCAGTTGCACTTTCTTCATGCCCTCGGCCGCCAGCCGGGCGATCTGCCGGCCGGTGTGCTCGGAGCCGGTGAAGCTGATGCCATCGACCAGTGGCGAGCGGATGATCGTGTCGCCCACGCTGCGCCCCGGGCCGATCAGCATGTTGAACACGCCCGCCGGCAACCCGGCGCGGGAAATGATTTCGGCCAGGGCCCAGGCCGAGGACGGCACCAGTTCGGCCGGCTTGAACACCACGCAGTTGCCAAAACACAGCGCCGGGGCGATCTTCCACGCCGGGATGGCGATGGGGAAGTTCCACGGCGCGATGATGCCGACCACGCCCAGCGGTTGGCTGAACACATCGATGGCCACATCCTGGCGCACCGACTGGTACTTCTCGCCTTCGGCGCGCAGGGCTTCCTGGGCGTAGAACTTGAACGAGCGCCCGGCCCGGTCCACTTCGCCCAGGGCTTCGCGCACCACCTTGCCTTCTTCGCGGGCCAGCAGCGTGGCCAGCTCCTCGCGGCGGGCGAGGATTTCCGTGCCGATGAAGTCCAGCGCGTCAGCGCGCTGCTGCGGGTTGCTGCGCGCCCAGGCTGGCTGCGCCCGGCGGGCAGCGGCGATGGCCTGTTCGGTCAGCTCCTGGCCGGCGCGTTCGAAGCGTTCGACCACTTCACCCGGGTTGGACGGGTTGCGGTTCTCCAGGATGTCGGCGCTGCTGCCCAGGGGGATGAAGGCGCCATCGACGTAGCTACTCTTGGTCACGAGGGTCATGCGGTGCGAATCCTTTTTTCAGAAACCTGGCGGGCGACAAAGTCGCTGATGTTGTCCACGGCGCTGTCCATCAACTGTTGCATGGCGTCTTCGCTGCTCCAGGCGATGTGCGGGTTGAGCAGGAAGTCATCGCGGTCGATCAGCTGGAACAACGGGTTGCTCGGGTGCAGCGGCTCTACCTCGACCACATCCAGTGCCACGCCGCCCAGGCGACCTTGCTGCAGTGCCTGGATCAGCGCCGCTTCGTTGACCACGCCACCACGGCCAGTGTTGATCACCAAGGCATCGGGCTTCATCAACGCCAGTTGCCCGGCGTCTATCAGGTTGTAGGTTTCAGGCGTGAGCGGGCAGTTGATCGACAGCACATCGCAGCTTTTCAGCAGTTCGGCCAGCGGCCGGCAGTCGGGGCCCTTGCGCTTGCCGCCACGGTCCTCGAACAGCACCTGCATGCCGAACGCCCGCGCCAGGTGCGCCAGGCGCAGGGCGATCGGGCCGCTGCCGATGATCGCCAGCTGCTTGTCGCGCACATCGCGGATGCGGTGGTTGAAGTAGATGTTCTGGTGCGGCTTGTCGCCGGCATGCACCTGGCGCATCAGGCGGGTGAACGCGGCCGGGCGGCGGAACAGTTCGAGGATCATCGCCAGGCTGTGTTCGGCCACCGTGTTGGCGGCATAGCCCGGCACGCTCGACACCTCGATGCCGTGGGCCTCGCAGTAGGCGACATCGACGATGTCGCGGCCGGTGAGGGCCAGCGAGATCATCTTCAGCCTGGGCAGCTGGCGCAGGTGCTCTTCACGCAGCGGCACGCTGCAGGTCAGCGCCACGGTGGCGTCCTGCAGGTGCTCCAGCACCTGGTCGGGGTGGGTGTAGGCAAACTGCTGCCAGCTGTGCTCGCAGTCAGGGCGCTTGAGGCGGGTGGAAGGCGCCAGGCCTTCGTCGTCGAGGAAGACGATATGTTCGCTCACGGTATTGTCCTTATTTTTTCTGCGCGGGCACGTAGCCGGCGGGTGCCATGCCGACCAGCTGGCGGGTGATGAAGCCGGCGTCCTGGTCGTGGTCCTCCAGCGATTCCTTGCGCACCAGCGCATCGCGCACCAGGTGTGCGCCAAAGAAGCGGAACGGCTCTGGCGGCAGCAGTTTCATCTTCTGGTTGACCAGGCCACAGTTGGCCCATTCGTCGTTGGCATGGGTGGCCAGCGACTTGATGATGCGGCTGGCGAACACCGTGGTGGCCACACCGTTGCCGGAAAAACCGATGCCGTAGCTGACAGTCTGGTGATGGTCGAGGTAGCCGAAGTTCGGCAAGCCTTTCATGGCCCGGTCGATCGGCCCGGTCCAGCTGCTGACCACTGGCACGTCCTGCAGTTGCGGGTACAGGCGGCGCAGTTCGGCGGCAACCTTGTCGGCGGCCGGCGACGGCTTTTCATACAGGTTGCCGATGCGCCCGGCATAGGCGAACTGGCCCAGCGGCTTGCCGAACACCACGCGCCCGTCCGGGGTGTTGCGCCAGTAGTTGAGCACGGTGCGCGAGTCGGTCATGCATTCGCCGCCGCTGAAGCCGATGGCGTCGAGCTTGGCCTTGACCGGAGCGGTGGCGACCATGTCGCTGGACATGATCGCGATCATCCGGCGCAGCTCGGGGAACTGCGCGCCCCAGGCGTTGAGTGCCAGTACCACGTGGTTGGCCTTCACATGGCCTTTGGCGGTGTGTACCACCGGGTTCTTGCCGCGTTCCAGGTGGGTGAACGGCGACTTCTCGAAAATCTGCACGCCCAGTTTCAGCGCCACGCGGCGCAGGCCGCGGGCCAGCATGGCCGGCTGCACGGTGGCGGCGTTGGGGTCGTAGATGCCACCCAGCACCAGCGGCGAGCCGACCCGGCCACGGATGGTCTGGCGGTCCAGCTCCTGGAACGGGTTGACGTCGAGCTTCTGCAGGCCGTCGGTGAGCACGCGCCAAGAGTTCATCTGCCGCTGGTTGGTCGCGGTCCACAGCCAGCCGTCCTTGCGGTACTGGGCGTCGATACCGTGTTCCTGGCAGAAGCTGCCGATCTCGTCGATGGCCGACTCGGCGGCCTGGCAGATGCGCCGAGCCTCGACGTCGCCGCAGATGGTGCGCACCGACAGGTACTTGCCCCACCAGTTGGTAGCCACGCCCCCGTTGCGCCCGCTGGCACCGGAGCCGCAGCGGTCGCGCTCGACGATGACGATGGTTTTTTCCGGGTGGGCCGTTTTCAGGCGGATGGCCGACCACAGGCCAAGGAAGCCACCGCCGACGATGCACACGTCGGCTTGAATCGAGTCCTGCAGGGCAGGGGCGAGGTCGCTGTCCAGGTCAAGCGCCTGGGCATACCAGAATCCACGGTACATGAGGGGTGCCTCTGAGCATGTTTGTCTTGTGGGCACATGATGCTCAGCCGGGCCGGCGGGCCGATATTACAGTCATGACAATTGATAGAACGGTGCCGCCTTTTGTCACGGATTTCCTATTTGTGGGGATGCATATGATATGACGGACGCAGGGCGCACTTTAGAATGGCGCTATTGCGAATGTCATGAGGCTTGCGTCCATGGTTGCTCAACAACAAATAGAACAACGGGAAGAACCGGCGCATGCCCCTGTCATCGCTGCGCAGGTAAAGCCGGAACTGCGGGTGGGTTTCGTGCTGATGAACCACTTCACCCTGGTGCCGGTGGCCGGGCTGGTGGACTCGCTGCGCTTTGCCGCCGACAAGTCGTTCCGCAGCCAGCAGGTGTTTTGCCAGTGGGACTGGATGACCCTCGACGACCAGCCGATCACCGCCAGCTGCGGCATGCCCATTTCGCCGACCAAGCCGCTGAACCTGTTCGCCCAGTACGACTACATCGTGCTGGCCGGCGGCCTGCTGGACGAAACCCGCAACCCGCCGGCCTGGTTGCTGGATGCGCTGCGCGAGGTGCATGCCGCGAATATCCCGATCATCGCCCTGTGTTCGGGCTCGTTCGTGCTGGGCAAGGCCGGGCTGCTGGATGGCCGGCGCTGCGCCCTGCATTTCACCCTGCGCGATGAGTTCAGGGAGCGCTTCCCGCTGTCCACGGCGGTGATCGACAAGAGCTATGTGGACGACCGCGGCATCATCACCTGCCCGGGTGGCACCGCCATCGACCTGGCAGCCAACCTGATCCGCCGGCATTGCGGTGCGGTACGGGCGCAGAAGGGGTTGGAATACCTGCTGGTGGACGAGCGTGCCGACGAGCAGGAGGGCAAGGCGGCCAGCGAATGCGTGTACCAGAACGACAGGGTGCAGCGGGCGATCAGCTTCATGCGGGCCAACCTGGATGCCTCGATGACGCTCAAGGCCGTGGCCGAAGCGGTGGGCACCCACCCCCGGCAGTTGCACCGCGAGTTCGTCGCCAATACCCAGGAACCGCCGGCCAACTACTGGCGCAAGCTGCGCCTGGACCATGCCCGGCGGTTGCTGGTGAATACCAGCCAGAACATCACCACCATTGCCTTGGCGTGCGGGTTTTCCGATGCGTCGCACTTTATCCTGTGGTTCCGCAAGCAGTATGGCGAGACGCCGTACAGCTTCCGCAAGCGGCGGCATGAGGTGGAGCGGTTTGACTGGCATGGTGACAAGGTGGGGCTGGACCCGGAGTTGTGAGCGGTTGGCGCTCTTCCTGCTGTGGATCGCGGTCGCTGCAGGAGCGGCCTTGTGTCGCGAAAGGGCTGCGCAGCAGCCCCGGCAATTTATGCATTTGCGCTGAAACCCTGGGTCTGCTGCGCAGCCCTTTCGCGACACAAGGCCGCTCCTACAACGGACCGCGTTAACCAGTCAGGTAGCACAAGCAGTTGTTTCCCCAAAAGGTCGCGTAGGATCAGAGCTGGCCGAAGGCCTGGATCTCGATGCGGTAATCCGCTGTCGCCAAGGCCGCGCCTACACAAGCCCGCACTGGTGGCTGATCGCCAACCCAGGCGTCATACACCTCGTTCATCGCCGCAAACTCGCCCATGTCGGCCAGCCAGATCTGCACGCGGGTCAGGTTGCCCTTGCCTGCGCCGACCTGCGCCAGCCACTGCTCCAGTTGCGCCAGTACGCAGCGGGTCTGCGCGGCGATGTCGCCCGGTTGCAGGGCGACGATGCCCGAGGTTTCGATGCGGCCATCCACCAGCACCATCTGGCTGGCCCGTGGGCCGGGGTTGATACGTTCGATCATCGACAGTTTCCTTAGAACAGCACGTAGGTCTTGCGCAGGGTTTCGCGAATGTCCCACACACCCTCGCAGTTTTCCGGGAACAGCACCGCGTCGCCCGCGCGCAGCTCCACCGGCTCGCCACCGTCGGGGGTGAAGGTGCACCAGCCGCTGACGATGTGGCTGAATTCACGGTTTTTCAGGTGACGGCGGAACACCCCCGGGCTGCTTTCCCATACACCGATGCTGGCGCCGACGGCCTGGTCGGTCTGGTCCTGGGCGGTGGCTGCCTGGGCGATGGGTTCGCCGATCGGCAGGCGGGCAGGGGCCGGGGTGCCCAGGGGGGAGGCGGGGGCGTTGCGGACTACGGTCAGGACTTGGCTCACGTATGGGTTCCTTTGGTTCATGCAGGGACTGCGCAGCACTATCGCACTGGCCTGATGGCGGGCCATATAACGGCTGGGACGGGTCGTGGGATGCTGCTGTCGGACAGCTGCAGATTTGCGGTGAGGCTGATGGCCCTATCGCCGGCAAGCCAGCTCCCACAGGTACAGCATTGCTCTCGAGGTTGTCGCTGACCTGTTGGAATTTGAGCAAGACAGTTGCTGCCACAGGTACAGCGCATGGCTTGAGCCCTGTGGAGCCCTTGTGGGAGCTGGCTTGCCGGCGATAGGGCCGGTGCAGGAAAAACCTATCGGTCGGCCAACCGCGACCGGGTCAACAACCCATCCAGCACCACCTCGCACGCCGCGCCCCAGGTGGCACTCACCGGCTGATGCATCAGCACCTCCAGCCCGTCGGCGGTAAAGGTCCCGGGGGTGGCAATGGCCTGCCCCAGGGCCTTGAGCGTGTATCCTGGCTGCTGCCCGGCGCTGGCCACGCAGTCCTGCAGGTTGCCCAGCACCAGTGCGCGTGCCTCGGCCGCCGGCAGGCCTTTGTCCATCAGCCACTGTTGCAGGTCGTGCAGCAGGAAGTAGAACCAGCCGTTCATGCAGGCTGCCACGGTGGCCAGTTCGAACTCGGGCTCACCCCGCAGGACTACCAGCTTGCCCAGTGGCCCGAGGTATTGCGTGGTCAGCGCATCCGGCGGGCAGACCACCACCGTGGACTGGTTGTACTGCGCGGCATACGACAACATCGCACGCACACAGAGGGCGCCGGGGAAGGCGCTTGCCAGTTGCCCAAGGCTCACCCCGGCAGCCAGTGACACCAGGCGCTGGCCGGGGCGCAGGCGTACTTCGCCTGCCAGTTCGCCCAGCGAATGCGGGCGCACGCCAAGGATCACCAGCTCGGCCTGGTCGACCACCGCCTGGTTGCTCGTCAGTACCTCGCAAGCGTGCTCCCGGGCCAGCAGGGTTGCCCGTTGCGCATTGCGCGGTGACAGCAGGATGGGCCCGTCGAAGCCGCTGCGGCGCAGGCCGATGACCACTTTTTCGGTCAGCTCGCCGACCCCGAGAATGCCCAGGCTATGCATAGTGCCTCCTTGTCAGCTTTCCAAGCCGGCGCGGCGCTGGCCCCAGTGCAGGTTGAGGTTGACGCCCACGCTCAGCAGCGGCTCCGGCGGGTTGCGGTTGGGGCCTGCCGAGCCGAGCAGAAAGTCGATCAGTTCGTCGTGCTCGCCGCTCAGCCAGTCGGCCAGCAGGGTGCCGGTGGCGGTGCCACGGGTAATGCCCAGGCCGTTGCAGCACAGCGCCGCATGCACGTTGGGGGCAAGGGTGCCGAAGTGCGACAGGTGGTTGCGCGACAGGCACATCGAGCCGCCCCAGGTGTATTCGAATGGCATGCCCGACAACATCGGGAAGCGCCGCTCGAACGACTCGCGATGCTGGCGCCCGGCGCGGGCAATGTGGCGCGGGTTGGCACGGCCGTCGGCGTTGAAGCTGAAGCTGTTGCGTACCAGCAGGCGCTGGTCCGGGGTACGACGCAGGGTGCTGCCGAACGGGTCGGCGGGGATGATGCCCCAGCTGGCCTTGCCGCCCAGGCGCGCCTGTTCTTCCTCGGTCAGCGGGCGGGTCATGCTGGCGTAGGTGAAGATCGGCAGCAGGCGGCCGGGCAGGAAGCCAAAGTGCGAGGCGAAGGCGTTGTTGGTCAGCAGCAGCTGGTCGGCGACGATCTCGCCGTTGGCATGCTTGAGGGTGATGCGCCGGCCCTGCTCGATGTGGGTGATGGTGGTGCGCTCGTGCAGGGTCACGTTACCCGGCAGGCTGTCGGCCAGGCCTTTGGCCAGGGCGGCCGGTTGCAGCAGCTGGGTGCCCGGGGTGTACAGTGCCTTGCGGTAGAACGCGGTGCCGAAGTGCTCGGGCAGGTCGCGGGCGTCGATCATCTGGTAGGGCTGGCCGAGTTTTTCCAGGCCGCTGCGGTACGCCTCGAGCACGGCCAGGCCTTTGTCCTCGACCGCCGCCTGGTACTTGCCGTCCGGGCGGATCTGGCAGTCGATGCCGTGCTGGTTGATCAGCCCGCGCAGGATCGCCTGCGCGCGCAGGTTGAGCTTGAGGTTCATCCGCGCGGTGGGCAGGTCGCCGATGTAGTCGGCGGCACCGATGTCGTGGGGCAGGTCGATGGCGAAGCCGGAGTTGCGCCCCGAGGCGCCGAAGCCAACCTCCTGGGCTTCGACCAGGATCACCTCGTCGTCAGGGTGATGCAGCGCCAGTTGCCGCGCGGCGGCAAGGCCGGTGAAGCCTGCCCCGAGCACCACCCAACGCGCCTCGCTCCGCCCCCGGTGCGCGGCGCGTGGCTGGCGCCCGGGGCTGAGGTGGAACCAGCCGCAACCATTGTCGTCCGCGGGGGTAGAGGTGTTTCTGTACATGGGATTTTATCCGTGTTGTTTTCTCCACTATGGCATTGGCGTCCGGGTGGGGACTATGACGGGAGGGACGGGGAATAAGATGTTCTGGCTGCGCGCATTGACCCTGTCGGGCCAGGCGTGATCTGCTCGGCCTGATGGCCCAATCATTCAATGGATACTGAAGGATCTCACCCATGCCCGACTACAAGCTGCATTGTTTCGCCGAATCCGGTAACGCCTACAAGGCCGCCCTGATGCTTGAGCTCACAGGCCAGGACTGGCAGCCGGTGTTCGTCGATTTCTTCAATGGCCAGACTCGTGAACAAGCCTGGCGCGACGAAGTGAACGAGCAGGGCGAGGTGCCGGTGCTGGAGCACGCCGGTAAATCCTTCACCCAGTCTGCGCTGATCCTTGACTACCTTGCGGAGAAAACCGGGCAGTTCGGCCCCCGCGACGAAGACGAAAAGCGCGAGATCTGGCGCTGGATGCTGTTCGACAACCACAAGTTCACCAGTTACTACGCGGCGCTGCGCTTTCTTTTCTGCCTGAAGAAAACCGGCGAAACGGACGTGACCCGGTTCCTGCGTGAACGTGCCGTGGCAGCCTACCGTATTGTCGACGCGCACTTGGCGAAGACGCCATTCATGGTCGGTGGCCGGCTGACGATCGCTGACCTGTCGTTGGCCGGGTATGTGTTCATGCCGGAGGACACTGGCATTGCGTTGGCACAGTTCACCCACATCGAGGCATGGAAGGCGCGAATCCAGGCGTTGCCAGGGTGGAAGCACCCGTATGATCTGATGCCCCGCGCGGCCTCCTGAGCAACCCGGCTCGCCAGGCCACGGTGCAGCGGCCTTTGGCGAGCCAGCCATTCTGATGACCGGTCGGTGACAAGCGCAGCGGCGTGGCTACGCTCAAAAATCAAGAAACATCCTGAAATATTTGGCCGGCAGGCCCTGAAGGATCTCGTTCAACCGCTGCAGATGGAAGGCCGCGCTGGTTTGCAGGTTGCCCCAAGGGGGGCCGGAAATCACAGGGTGCGTCGTGCAACCCGGTGCTACTCCAAGCGGAGGCTCATCATGCTCAGGAAATGCTTGTTGGCTTTGGCTATCGGTGCAGTGTTGTCGGCTTCGGCCGTGTTGGTGCCTGACTCCATTGGCGGTACCTCCAGCGCGTATGCGAAGGATGGTGGTGGTGGTGGTGGTGGTGGTGGTGGTGGTCACGGTGGTGGTGGCGGAGGCAGCGGCGGCGGTGGTGGCC
>NZ_NEIO01000031.1:0-31834 GCF_002113575.1 Pseudomonas sp. B8(2017)
CCCTCGCTACGGGCCTGCTCCCGGGAGTACGCGCTGCAGGCCCCATCCATGGGGCCTCAGCGCTTGACGGGCATCCATGCCCGTCACCTCCCTCCGCAGTCCCTTCGCTCGGCCTCCTGAAGTCGCAATCGGCGGCGCCTGAACTACCGTGCACTTAGAAGCAAAAGCAAAAGCAAAAGCAACGGCAGCGGCAACGCCGATTCCAATCAGCGGTCCTTGAACTGCGCCTCGCGCTTGGCAATGAACGCAGCCATCCCCTCTTTCTGGTCTTCGGTAGCAAACGCCGCATGGAACACCCGCCGCTCGAAGCGCACACCCTCGCTTAGGGTGACTTCGAACGCACGGTTGACGCTCTCCTTGACCATCATGCTCACCGGAATCGACTTGCTGGCAATGGTCGCGGCCACCTTCAGCGCCTCTTCCACCAGCTCCGCCTGCGGCACGATACGCGCCACCAGGCCAGCACGCTCAGCTTCCTCAGCCCCCATCAGGCGACCGGTCAGGCACAGTTCCATGGCCTTGGCCTTGCCCACCGCACGGGTCAGGCGCTGGGTGCCGCCCATGCCCGGCAGCACGCCAAGGTTGATTTCCGGCTGGCCGAACCTGGCATTGTCCGCCGCCAGGATGAAGTCACACATCATCGCCAGCTCGCAGCCGCCGCCCAGGGCAAAACCGGACACCGCGGCAATGATCGGCTTGCGCCGGTTGGCAATGCGGTCGGAATCGCTGAACAGGTCGTCAACGTAGATTTGCGGGTATTGCAGCTCGGCCATTTCCTTGATGTCGGCGCCAGCGGCAAAGGCCTTGGCGGAACCGGTCAGCACCACGCAGCCGATGTTCGGATCGCGCTCGAGCTGGTCCAGGGCCTGGTTGATCTCCCCGACGATCTGCGCGTTCAGCGCGTTCAGCGCCTGCGGGCGGTTGAGGGTGATCAGGCCGACCTTGCCGTGGATGTCCAACAGGATGGTTTCGAATGCCATGCAGTCTGCTCCTTCAAAGATTGCGCGCAATGACCATGCGCTGAATGTCGCTGGTGCCTTCGTAGATCTGGCAAACCCGAACGTCGCGGTAGATCCGCTCCAGCGGGAAGTCACTCAGATAGCCATAACCGCCCAGGGTCTGCAAGGCATCCGAACAGACCTTTTCGGCCATTTCCGAGGCAAACAGCTTGGCCATCGACGCTTCCACCAGCGCCGGGCGCCCGGCATCGCGCAGCGCGGCGGCGTGCAGCACCATCTGCCGGGCCACGGCAATCTTGGTCGCCATATCGGCCAGGCGGAAGGCCACCGCCTGGTGCTCGATCAGCGCCTTGCCAAAGCTCTGCCGCTCGTTGCCGTAGTCGCGCGCCACTTCGAACGCCGCGCGGGCCATGCCCACCGCCTGCGAGGCGATGCCGATGCGGCCGCCTTCGAGGTTGGCCAGGGCGATCTTGTAGCCCTCGCCTTCGGCACCCAGGCGGTTGGCCACCGGCACGCGCACATTGTCGAAAACGATCTGGCAGGTATCGGAGGCGTGCTGGCCGAGCTTGTCCTCGACCCGCGCCACCTGGTAGCCCGGCGAATCGGTGGGCACGATGAAGGCACTGATGCCGCGCTTGCCGGCGTCCGGGTCGGTCACGGCGAACACGATCACCACCCCGGCGTTCTGCCCGGAGGTGATGAACTGCTTGCTGCCATTGAGCACGTAGTGGTCGCCGTCCAGACGTGCACGGGACTTCAGGCTGCTGGCGTCGGAGCCGGCCTGCGGTTCGGTCAGGGCGAAGGCGCCGAGCATCGCACCGCTGGCCAGCGGGGTGAGGAACTGCTCTTTCTGCTGCTCGCTGCCAAAACGCAGGATCGGCACACAGCCCACCGAGTTGTGCACGCTCATGATGGTCGAGCAGGCGCCGTCACCGGCGGCGATTTCCTCCAGGGCCATGGCATAGGCCACGTAGCCGGTGTCGCTGCCGCCCCACTGCTCCGGCACCAGCATGCCGAACAGGCCCAGCTCGGCCATCTCCTCGATGGCCTCCTTGGGGAAGCGGTGTTCCTTGTCCCATTGCTCGGCAAACGGCTTCAGGCGCTCCTGGGCAAAGGCGCGTACCGCGTCGGCGATCTGTTGTTGCTCGTCAGTTACCAGCATGGTTCACCTCAGTACAGGCATTCGACAGCCATGGCCGTGGCCTCACCACCGCCAATGCAGATGGCCGCCACGCCACGGCGCAGGTTGTTCTGGCGCAGGGCCGACAGCAGGGTCACCAGGATGCGCGCGCCGGAAGCGCCGATCGGGTGGCCGAGGGCGCAGGCGCCGCCATGGATATTGACCTTGTCGTGCGGCAGGTCGAGGTGCTTCATGGCCGCCAGGGTGACCACGGCGAAAGCCTCGTTGATCTCGAACAGGTCGACCTCGGCCAGGTTCCAGCCGGTGCGTTTCATCAGTTTGTCGATGGTACCGATCGGCGCGGTCGGGAACAGTGCCGGGGTGTCGGCAAAGGCGGCGTGGCCGTGGATCACCGCCAGCGGCTTGAGGCCGCGCTTGTCGGCTTCGGAGCGGCGCATCAGCACCAGCGCCGCAGCGCCGTCGGAAATCGAGCTGGAGTTGGCGGCGGTCACCGTGCCGCCTTCGCGGAAGGCCGGCTTGAGCTGCGGGATCTTGTCCAGGCGGGCCTTGGGCGGTTGTTCGTCGTCCTTGATGACGCGCTTCTCCTTGCCCTCGGTGACCTCGACCGGCACGATCTCGGCAGCAAAGCGACCGCTCTTGATAGCGTCCTGGGCGCGGGTCAGCGAGGCGATGGCGAACTGGTCCTGGGCCTCGCGGCTGAAGGCATTGGCCTGGGCGCAGTCTTCGGCAAAGGTGCCCATCAGGCGGCCCTTGTCGTAGGCGTCTTCCAGGCCGTCCATGCACATGTGGTCGATGATCCTGCCGTGGCCCATGCGGTAGCCGCCCCGGGCTTTGTCCAGCAGGTACGGTGCGTTGGTCATGCTTTCCATGCCACCGGCCACCACCACATCGGCGGTGCCGGCCAGCAGAAGGTCATGGGCCATGATCGCCGCCTGCATGCCCGAACCGCACATCTTGTTCAGGGTGGTGCAGGTGGTGTGCTTGTCCAGCCCGGCGCCCAGCGCGGCCTGGCGCGCCGGTGCCTGGCCCTGGCCTGCCGGCAGCACGCAGCCGAACAGCACCTGCTCGACACTGGTGGCATCGATGCCGGCGCGCTCGACGGCACCACGGATGGCGGCGCTGCCCAGCTGCGGCGCTGTCAGGCTCTTGAGGTCGCCCTGCAAGCCACCCATGGGCGTGCGCACGGCGCTGACGATAACGATCGGATCATTGGCGAGGGTCATGTTCGCTCTCCTTACTTGGCAGCCATGCGCAGTGCACCGTCGAGGCGGATCACCTCGCCGTTGAGCATGCTGTTCTCGATGATGTGGCGGGCCAGCGCGGCGTACTCCTGCGGGCGACCCAGGCGCGGTGGGAATGGCACGCCAGCGGCCAGCGAGGCGCGTACTTCCTCGGTCATGCCGGCCATCATCGGCGTTTCGAAGATGCCCGGGGCAATGGTCATCACACGGATGCCGAAGCGCGCCAGTTCGCGGGCGGTCGGCAGGGTCAGGCTGGCGATGGCGCCCTTGGAAGCAGCGTAGGCTGCCTGGCCGATCTGGCCGTCATAGGCGGCGATGGAGGCGGTGTTGATGATCACCCCGCGCTCGCCCCCCTCATCGGCAGCCCCTTCGGCCATGGCCGCGGCGGCCAGGCGCAGCAGGTTGAAGCTGCCGATCAGGTTGACGTTGATGACCTTGGCAAAGCTGGCAAGGCCATGCGGGCCCTGCTTGCCCAGCACTTTCTCGGCGCCGACGATGCCGGCGCAGTTGACCAGCCCGTGCAGGCTGCCAAAGGCGCTGACGGCCGCATCGACCGCCGCCTGGGCGGCCTGCTCGTCGCTGATGTCGGCCACCGCGAAACGGGCGTTTTCGCCCAGTTCGCGGGCCTTGGCTTCGACGGCCTGGGCATTGAGGTCGACCAGCATGACCTTGGCGCCGGCCTCGACCAGCATCTGCGCGGTGGCAGCACCCAGCCCGGAGGCGGCGCCGCTGACGATGAAGTGTTTGTTGGCTATTTGCATGATCGGTTTCCTTTCAGGCGCTGGCAGGGGTGGCCTGTTGCGCTTGTTGTTTGGCGACTTCCTGGTTGCGCAGGATGAAGCGTTGCAGCTTGCCGCTCGGGGTCTTGGGCAGCTCGCTGACGAATTCGATTTCCCTTGGGTAGGCATGGGCGTACAGGCGCTGGCGCACGTGCTGGCGCAAAGCCTCTTCAAGCTCGGCGCTGCCCTGGTAACCGCTGGCCAATACCACGAAGGCCTTGATCAGCTCGGTGCGCTCCGGGTCCGGTTTGCCGATCACCGCCGCTTCGATCACCGCCGGGTGCTCGATCAGTGCGCTTTCCACGTCGAACGGGCCGACCCGGTAGCCGGAGGTGGTGATCACATCGTCGCTGCGGCCGACGAAGCTGATGCTGCCATCCTGGTTCAGCTCGACGGTGTCGCCGCTGAGGTAGTACTTGCCGACGAAGGCTTTGGTCGGCAGGCCGTGGTAGCCCGCGAACCAGCACAGCGGCGACTGCTCGCGGTCGACCGCGAGGATGCCCGGCTGGCCGGCGGGCAGTTCGTTGCCCTGCTCGTCCAGCACCACGATGCGGTGGCCGGGGATGGCAAAGCCGGCCGAGCCGAGGTGTACCGGGTGCTGCAGGCCATGGTGGTTGCACAGCACCATGCCCAGTTCGGTCTGCCCATAGTGGTCGTGGATGGTCACGCCCAGTTCGTCGGCGAACCAGCGGATCACTTCCGGGTTGAGCGGTTCGCCGGCACTGCTGACCACCCGCAGGCGGCCCTTGATCGGTGCCGAGAAGTCATCCCCGGCGGCAATCAGCAGGCGGTACGCGGTGGGTGAGCCGGCCAGGTTGGTGATGCCCAGCTTGTCGATCACCCGTGCGCAGCTTTCAACACTGAACGGGCCATCGTAGAAGGTGGTGGCATGGCCCAGCGACAGCGGGCCGGTGACCGCGTAATACAGGCCATAGGCCCAGCCCGGGTCGGCCAGGTTCCAGAAGTTGTCCTCGGGGCGCAGGTCGATGGCATCGCGCATGTAGCCCTGGAACGCGACGATGGCACGCAGCGGCACCTCCAGCGGTTTGGCCGGGCCGGTGGTGCCGGAGGTGAACATCAGCAGGAACGGGTCGTTGCCCGAGCGCATGACCGGCTCGCATTTGTCTGCGGCATTGTCCAGGCACTGCTGGAAGTCCAGCTCACCATTGGGGGCATTGACGGTGATGATGGTCGGGCAGGCGTGCACATCGTCCAGCTTGGCGCGGTTGTGGCTGTCGGTGACGACCACGCGGGCGTGGGACTGCTCCAGGCGATGTTCGATGGCCTTGGGGCCGAACGCGGTGAACAAGGGCTGGTACACCGCACCGAGACGCCAGGTGGCGAGGATGGTGACCAGCAGTTCGGGGGTGCGCGGCATCAGGCCGGCGACCCGGTCACCCGCACCCACGCCTTGCGCTTGGAGCACATTGGCGAAACGGGCAGCCAGTGTTTGCAACTGATCGAAGCTCAACCGCGCACTCTTGCCCTCGCGGTTTTCCCAGACCAGTGCGGTCTTGCCCTCACCGGCATGGCGGTCGCAACATTCGACACAGGCATTGAGGGCTTCGAGGTTGCCATGCAGCGCCGCAGCAGCAGCCTGGCCATGGTCGAACGCACGAGCGGCCTCGGTGTAATCGCGCATCGTCGGACTCCTGGTTTCTTGTTTTTGGAGTTGAACCATCGGTCCGACGATGTTCGCGCCGCGCTGGCGTTGCGGCAATGGCCTAAGTTGTCAAACTGGATGACCGGTTTGGCCGGTGGCCATCAACCCGGTGCGCGCTCCAGGCTGATCACGTAGTGCTCGGTCAGTTGCAGTTGCAACTCCAGCCGATCGGCCTGCAGCTGCGCATCCAGAGCCTGTTCCTGGTTCAGATACTGTGCTTCACCCAGTTCATCGCGCCTTACCGCGAGTGCCGCCCGCTGCTCCGCAGTGAGTTGCTCAAGGTCATTGAACGGCCGGGCGAAGCGCTGTTGCAAAAAGCGCTGCCAGAATGCGCGCGTGCACAGGTTTGCGACTACATCAACGAGAAGGTTCGCCCTTTCCACGGCCGCCTCTGCCGCCTGCAGCCGATGCTCGCTCAACCCTACGGCGGCGGCCCTGAGGCGCATTCTGGCAGGCTGGAACGGCAACCTGAGCCTGGTGCGCAAGCGTACCCTGTAGCGCATTGCCAACGTCGCCAGTACCGCGGGCTCGGCGAAGCCTTCGAGGTTTTGCCGCTCGGCCTCGACATACTCGTCAAGGCGGTCCAGGCGGTGCAAGGCGCGCCCCAACGCCAGCAACTTCGAGCCTCGGGATTGCGCACCATCGCCTGCCGCGTCGCGCTCGGCATGCAGACGCAGCAGTCGGCTGAACAGGTCGATGGCACCGTTGTCATCCATTACCACATCGTCGGCCGCCAGTTGCACCTGGCGAGCGAATTCGGCGTCTGTCTCCATCATCGACAGGCACTGCCAGCCCATGCGCAACAGATAAGCCTTGGGCCAGCTGTAGTCCGCCAGGCCTTGCAGAAGCTCCAGCAGATCGAACAGGCGGGCATTTTCGTCTCGGGTGCTCAGCCGGTCCCAAAGCTCACCACGCCCATGGCTGGCGGAGTCGGAACCGACCCACCAGGCTCGGCCGATCTCTTCCTCCGGGTCCTCCAGCAGCGGCTCCAAGGCATAGAGCTTGCCGTAATCGGCCATGCTCAGGCGGTTGCCATCGACCAGGATGCGCTGGCGAAACTCCAGCGGCATGGCCAGCACGCCGTCAGGCACACCCCGCAGGAAATTGTCACGCAGGTCGGCTCGTTGCAGGAAGCCACACAGCTCGAGCCCTCTGGGCCACTCGCTGAGCCCGCAGCGGCGCAAATTCAGCTCGATCAGATGAGGCAGGTGATGGAAGCGCATTTCGTACACCCCCAGCGGGCTGTTGTAGCTCAGGTCGAGGTGGCTGAGCAGCGGCAACCCGTTCAATGCATCGATGGCATGGGCATCCAGGCGAATGCGGTTATGCCCCAGGTGCAACCGGCGCAGGTTGGTCAGGTAGCCAAGCCCGCGCGGGCAGCGCAACAGCTGGTTGTGGCTCAGGTCCAGTTCCTGCAGGTAGGTGAATGCCCGCAGAAACTCCTCGTTCACCACCCCGATGTTCGTCTCGCTCAGTACCAGGGTGGTGACGTGATAGAAATCGATAGGCGCAGGCATGACCGGCAACGAATCGGTTGGCAAGTCATTCAGGACCAGGCGCAGCCCCTGGCGCTTGCCGTCACTGTCGACCACCACATCGTCACCAAGCGCCTGCCAGGCACGCAGCAATCGTTCGGCGAACAGCTGGCGTCGCGCCCGCAAAGTGTCACTCAGCGCAGCCGACACCCAACCATTGAGCGCGCGGTTCAACTGCTCAAAATCGTCCTGCAGCGCCAGGAGCGCATCGGCGACCGACACATTCTGCAGCAGCCAGCGGTCAACTTGCGTTTCCAGCGAATCGCCCAGCCCCGGGAAGAATCGCCTCAGGCCGGCCCGCAGTTGTTCCCTGGGTGTGGTGGGCAGTGCCGCGCGCCCGCTGAGCAGGTAACCGACGCGGCCATCGGCAAGGCGCTGCCCAGGGTTGAACCAGCGCTCCGTCGACGCCCAGCCCAGCATGCGGGCGATTTCCTCATGGGTACCCAGGTGCGCCATGAGTTTCTCGCGCAAGCCCTCGGCATTGGCGTTCTCGGCCAGGCCCAAACGGCCCAGCAGGTTGCGCGATTCGAGTGCGGCCAGCACAGCCTGGAAGATGCACGAGGAAGCAGGTGGCTGCATCGCGAGTTTTCGGCCCTGCCCGTCATACAGGGCAAAGACCCCTTGCTCACGCACCAGCACCCGCTGCTCGGCCGCATCGCCAACCGAACCGATGCGTTTCAACGCCACGGCATCCGCAGCAGCATTGCTCAACGCCAGGCTGAACGCATCAATGGCCTCGACATTCAGCAATGCCAACACCAGCTTGCCCGTTTCGTCGCTATATGCGCTCGGCAGATAAAACCCTGCCAACGCCCTGCTCACCTTCGCCAGCGAGCACAACGACCTGGCCTGGGTGGCCAGGCTTTGCGGCAACTTTCCACCACTGACGAACAGCTGGCGAGCGTCGTGACTTGCTCCGTCGGCCAAATCGCGCGCATAGGGCTCAGGCAGCCCCAGCGCCATCAGCGGCTTGAGCAAAGGCTCCGCCGATTCGGGCAGGCGTGTCAGCCGTGCGAACAGCAGGTCGCTCGACCTTGGCCGATCCGCAAGCACTGCGGCACGCCCTTTTACGCTGCCCGGTCGGGCCTCGCACCAGGCCAGCAGCTGCAAGTCCTGATCGGAGACAGTGTCGCGTTCCAGGTGGCTGAAGAACGTGTCGATCCGGGCATCGGCATCGAATGCCCTGAGGGTTTCCCGCAAGGTGGCGGGCGTTCGCCGGTTTTCCACCAGCAGGCCGCGCAGTTCGTCCTCATCGATGCCGGCCATGCGCAAGATCCGCTGCGCCTGCTGGCTATCAAAAGGTTGATCGCGCGGCCAAAGGGTATCGAGCATTTTCGCAGGGTCGCGCCAACGCTGGGGCTCATCGTGCATCAGGCGCCAGCTGCGTTCGCCATTGTGCAGCACGACCGGGCCGTACGCCTCTTCGCGCCCGGGGTGGCGCAGACGCCAGGGGCCATCGGGGTCAGGCCGATGAACTTCGTAGAAGACCCCGTCGGCCTTCATCCAGCGGCGCTCGCCATCGGCATAGGCCCCGTCCGCACCCAAGGTGATCGTTTCAGGGGTCGAGGCAAAGGCTGCCAGATCTCGGGACCACAAACGCCCCGCCCCATTGGCGAGCCTTACCGGCTCCAGCGCCGCGACGAACGCGCTGCGCACGAAGGTGACGCCCGCCACCGTCGCGGCGGTGCCCGCCAGTATCTCGGCAACGCCCAGCATGTGCTCCAGCGCCTCGTGCTGATGGCCTCGCAACCAGTCCTGCGTGCCCTCGAAAACCTCCGAGAGGGTGTGGGCCACCAGTTGCCCGAGCAGCAAGCCGCCCACCACAGGAATGAACAGCCCCGCGAGGTTGAGCACATCGAGGCCGGCGGCCTTCCACGCCTCATGCCGCTCACGCAATGCGGCTTCATCGGCATCGGCGGTTGGCACCAGCAACAGGCGGCCATCCTGCTTTACCCGCTTTGTCTGCTGTGCAGCCAGCGCCTGGAAAATGTCATGCTGTGGCACGCTGCCATCGAGCTCCAGGTCCGGCTGGTCATCCTTCAGGCGGGCCTGCAGCTTGTGCATGAACCCGGCACGCTGATCCAGGCCGATCAACTGGCTGAACGCCTGGCGATAGGGTTCATGGCGCAGCTCGGCCACCAACGCGCTATTGATCGAGGCGTGGCTGTCGAAGTGCCGCAACGCCTGTACCGGGTCGCTGGGCAGGTAGAGCACGCCGCCCTGCGTTTGCCCATGCGTGTCGCGAAGTTGAATCCACACACCATCCGCCACTGGGCAACCGAGGGCTTCGAGCAGGCCCGGGTGGCCCGTGAGGCTGGCGGATCGCCGATCCGCGGGTTTATCCACCAGGGCGTGCAATGCCTCCTTGACCGGCTCGGTGATCTCGCCTTTCAGCGCGGCAACCTGCACGGCCAGGCGCAGCCCGGAGCGTTTGTCTTCACACAAGATGCGCTGTGCCGCGGCATCGAATGTGCGGTCCAGCTCCTGCTGGTACAGGCGCCCGGCATCGAGCTTGCGGCACGCCTCGACCAGTTCATCGGTGCCTCGCGAAAGTACCCGTTCCTGCCCCGGCGCGACCAACCCGGTTCCCAGGTAGAAATCGTTGCTGGCGGCAAAGTTGCGCATCAGGCGGAGCAAGCCGTTTTCACGCCGTTGCCCGTAAGTGGGAAATTGCGGCTCAGCGCCGAGCGTGGACGAAAAACGATGGGAAACCTCCAGCCACTCCAACTGCCAGAACGCTACGTCGCCCGGCAGCGGCTCGCGCAACAAACTGGCGAATTGCCGTTCGGCGAACTGCTGTGGTGACGGCAGCGCCAGGGTGATCCCGCGCAACCGGGCCTGGGTGGCATGATGGGCTTCCAGGTTTTCGCGCAAGGTGCGTATCTGGCTTTGCGTTGCCTGTTTGAGCCAGGCAGGCAACCGGTCACCGATGAAACCGTCGTGCAAGTGGCTGGAAGACGCAGAGGCGGGCTGTGGTGTGTGTGGTTCGCGGGTCATGGCAGGTCCCTGGATGGCTGTCGAAAGCCACGCATGGTGTGCAACCTGCCGGCGCTTGCGCAGAGGGAACCCCTGCGGTAGAAGCAGGGCGGCACACTGCGTGCCGCCCGTGAAGCGCCGTCACTTTGCCTCTGGCACCATGAACGCTTCGTGCGTAAGGCGCTGGGCAAGGCTGGCCAGGGCCTGCTCGCGCTCATCGCGCAGGGCGTTGCTCAGGTTCCAGTACTCGTCACTGGTCAAGGCCTCCCTTTGCTCGTCCAGAGTTTCCAGCCGCAGGGAGAATTGCGTTTCCAGGGTTTCGAAGTCGTCCGCATGCTCTGCCCGCAGTACCGGCAACCAGAAATCACGCTCGCTGATGAACACGACCCGTTGCTCGCCCGCCTCAACCTCAAGCACTTCCTTGAAGGCCTCCTCCAGTTGCAGCGACGACACGTTGGCCAGCCTGCCAAACTGCATATGGCGAGGTTGGCCCAACAGGTCCAGGCGCTGGGCCAAGCCGCTGAGGTAGGCAAGATTGACCTCCACCTCCTCTTCATCGTGGTTCCCCCGGCTCCAACGTCCATCCTGGTAGCGGGCGTCGATTTCGCGCCGGGCGATTTTC
This sequence comes from Pseudomonas sp. B8(2017), assembly GCF_002113575.1. NCBI lineage: Bacteria > Pseudomonadati > Pseudomonadota > Gammaproteobacteria > Pseudomonadales > Pseudomonadaceae > Pseudomonas > Pseudomonas sp. B8(2017). The sequence continues at coordinate 10,917 of NZ_NEIO01000031.1, forward strand.
TCTACCCAGTGCACGCGAAACAGCCGCTTGGCCAACTGCAGGCGTGCCGCGCGGGTCGAAATCGGGTCGCCGCCGCGGGTGGCCTGCTCGACATGCATGCGTACCTCGAGGCGGCTGAACACGGTGGAAACGCTGTCCACACAGGTGGTGGGCTCCGCTGCCAGGTCAAACAGCGCCATGCGCGTGGCGGTATCGGCATGGGCGGCATCCAGCATTGCCCATACCCTGAACCCGAGTTCGGCCGGCGCCTTGCTGAATTCGGCCGTGCTCGTCAGTTGCCTGAGCAGCTCGAAGAAAGCCAGGCTGCCGGGCTCGGCATTCAGCGCATCCCATTTCCCTTGCTGCTCCTGCCGCGCCGCTGGGTCCAGGGTCTGCAGCCATTGTTCCCGAGCCGGGGCGTGTCGTTGCGGGCGGGGCGTGGCCAGCAGGCGTTCGGCGGCATAAAGGCGATCGAGATCCTGCACTGGCAGCGCATTGCCCTCCAGGTGCATGGCACGGCGCAACTGCAACGGGGCCTGAAACAAGGCTGCCGGTAACTCGGCTATCTGGTTGTTGCGAAGATCGGCGAACACCAACAGGCCACACCACTCCAGGCCCCGGGGCAGCGCCGTCATCTGCACCCGGTTCAAACGCAGGATCCGCAAGCTGGGCAGCCGCTCGAACTGTAGCCTGATGTCGCCGAGCGGGTTGTCACTCAGGTCCAGCGAACGCAAGAGCGCCAGGCCGGTCAGCACATTGGCCTGCGGCTCCGAGATACGAATACGGTTGCGCGGCATCAGCAACTGGCGCAAGGCGGTCAACCGCTCCAGCCCCGCAGGTAACGCGCGCAAGGCGTTGTCGCTCATGTCCAGGCACAGCAGATCGGGGAAGCAGGCGAGGAACCCCGGCGGGATGGCATCCAGACCGAGCGCCGACAGGGTCAATTCCGACACGTGCGAGAAGTCCGTCCCGACCGGCAACACGGGCAGGCTGCCCACCGGTACGGCGACGATGCTCAGGCTGAGCACCGCATCGTTGCTGATAGCCCCGACGGCGCGGTCGCTGCGCATCTGCCAGGCACGCCGCAACGAATCTGCGACACGTCGGCGTGCGCGGCTGGCGCTGCCCGCCACTTCTTCAACCCAGGCCAGCAAGCTGTCATCCAGGCGGCGGTATTCCTGCTCGACACGCAGCAGGTTCTCGAACAGGCCCCCGCGCATGTCCAACAGGCTCTGGACATAGCGATCGACGCCGGCATCCCCGATACCGGGATACAACGCGCGCACCCGCTGCCGCACCACGCGCTCCGGCGAGCCGATGCACGACTGGCAGCCACCCAGTGGATAGCCCGCTCGGCCATCGGCCAAACGCTGCATGGGCGATGCCATGGGCCTTGCCTCCCGCCAGCCGAGCAGGCGCAGCAGGGCCTGCCGGTCACCGGGTAGCCAGGCCTGCATCTGCTCGCGGATTCTGGTCGGCGCATCGGTGCCATTCCAACCCTGTCGCACCCGGTATTCCACGGGCAGGCAAGCGGCCAGCACCTCGAACAGCCCCTCGGGGGCGGCGACCTCGCGCTCATCCGGCAAGCCTCTGTCGTTGTAGAGCTGGAAGCGCCCCTCCCGCCTGACCAGCACCACGGCCTGCTCAAGGTCGGTCTCGGCGAACAGCCGTTCCATCGCCGCCCCGGCATACGGGTCACGGCGCAATACCAGGTTGAACCCGGCAGCACCGGGGCCATGCCGACGCAGCAGGGCAAAGGCCAGCGCCACCACTTCCGGCCGGTAACTGCCTTGCAGGTACAACGCTTCGCGCATGCGGGTCAGGCGCGCCAGTTGCAGGGCCACCCGCGCCTGTTCAGCCAACGCCAGCGGCAGGCGGGACTCTGCCTGCATGCGCAAGCGCACAGCCTCGGTAGCCTGCTCGAGCACATCGAGGGCATAGGCGTCTGGCAGCGTCGGGAAGTCGCGCTGGATCAAGCCCAGCAGCGGGTCGTCGGCCAGGTAAAGCCTGGAGAAATGCTCGAGCATCGCCTCACGCAACTCGCTTGCCGCGTCACGGATCGACAGCACCTGTTCTTCGACGGTTTCACCCTGCAGATGCAACCGTTCGATGCACCATTGCCACAGTTCGGTAGCGGTATCAGCCTCCCCCGCTTCCAGCCGGCTGAAAAAGGCCTGCGCGCGTGCGTCCACGGCAAAGCGCTGCAAGGTATCGCGCAGCTGCACCGGCAACCCTCGCCGTTCCACCAGCAGACCACGCAGGTAGGCCTCGTCGACATCCGCGACCTTCAGCACCTGTTCCACCCGCACGGCGTCCATCGCGGTCGCCGCCGGCCAAAGCCGCGCGAGCAACAGTGCGGCGCCCTGCCATTCCAGTGGCCGCTCGTAAGCCAGCCGCCAGCCACGCGCAGAGCAACGTTCCAGCACCGGCCCGAACGCCGCGTCACCTTCGGCATGCAGCAAGCGCCAAGCGCCATTGGCGGTTTGCCTTACCCGATACAAGGCACCATTCGACCGCCACCAATGGCGCTCACCCTCGGCGAGCAAGCCGTTGTCGAGCTCCGTCAGCTGAACGGGTGGAGTAGTGTCCTGGTAAGGCACCAGCTCATTGCGCCACAGCCGTTGCCGGCCATCTTCGGTGATGACCGGCTCCAGGGTTTCGACGAATGCGCTGCGGGCCAGGTGGGCACCGACAACCACCGCACCGGTGGTTGCCACGCTGAAGGCCACCTGAAGCATATGCGTCAAGGCCTCATGCTGATGGCCCAACTGCCAGTCACGCACGCCCTCGAAAGTTTCAGTCAACAGTTGCCTGGCCAGGTCCGCCAGCAGCAAAGCCCCGATGACCGGCACGAACAGGCCCGCCAGGTTGAGCAATACCAGGCCAGCACCTTTGAGCTCGTCCAGGCGCTGCTCCGCAGCCCCGTCATCGGCCTGGGCGGTGGGCACCGCAAGGAAACGTGCATCGGCCTTGATTCGCTGCATGTGCCAGGCGGCCATCGACGCAAAACCGTCCCCCGCTTCCAACACCCTGCGGGGTTCCAGGTCAGGCTGTGCATCCTGCAAGCGGGTATCCAAAGCCTGCTCGCAAGTGGCGCGATCACCCAAGGCAATGCGCCGCACGAATGCCTGCCGATAGTCCTGGTTGCCCATCGCCGTGGCCAGGACGCGGTTCGCCTCATCCCAATTGGTGAACGCGCGCAGGGGTTGCGCCTGATCGTCAGGGGTATACAGGATCACTCTTTTCAAGCGCCCAGGTACCCCGAAGGGAAACGTGGACTGGTGGCGGGGCTGCTCGATCAACTCAACGGCCAGCGCGCCATCCACCCGGCAGCCAAGGACCTGCAGTGCACCGATCTCCAGCTGCACCGGCCCCTTGATCACGGCGGGTTCAACCTTGCACGCGATACGCAGCACTAGCAGGTCTTCCGGATCCAGCTGCTGCTTGATGGCCGCGATCTCGACCGCCACGGCCAGTTCCAGGCGCTGGTCGGTGGTCAGGGCTTTTTCAAAGTCAGGGGTCAATACCTGCGCCAGGTGCCGCTGGTAGGCGCTGCCGACATCCACCTGGCGGCACAGGCTGACAATCCGGTCGATGTCTGCGCTCACCACCTGCTCGTCCTGGTGGGCTGCCGGAAGGGTCAAGGCGGTGCCGAGGAAGAAGGACTCGTTGGCCTTGAAGTTCTGCAACAGCTTTTGCAAGGCCGGCATGCGCACGAAGTACGGTTGATAATCAGGGATCAAGCCGGTTCTCACATCCAGCCGTGCGCGTGTTTCGCGCCACACCAGTTTGTCCAGGTCGACCTGCAGCTTCAGCTGGCTGTCCTGGCGCAAGGCAGGCTCGAACAGTTGCTTGGCGAAACGGTCCAGAGGCTGCAGACGGTCGGCGAACCCTGCCATCTTCCGCTGGCTCGCCAGATAGGCGTTGAAACGCAATTGCAGCCTGGCAAGCTGCTTGGGCTTGGCCGCCTTCAGCCAGGCGGGCAAGCTTTGCGCGATGAAATCTTCGGCGGGGTGAAGCAACTTGGGGTGCAAGGCAGGTTGAGACATCGTCGATTTCCTGGTCAGTGATCGACTTGTCACGATGCTTGCCAGCGGCGGCGGCCGGCAGCGGGAAGGCGTGGTTCCCTAGCCGCCACTGCCGCGCTTGAGGATCAGCGCACGGTAATGCCCAGGGTTGCAGCCGAACCACTTGCGAAACGCCTTGTAGAACGAACTGCTGTCGGCAAAGCCCAGGCGCTCGGCGATTTCGCCCATGGCCGCGTCTTCCTGGCTCAGCCAGGCAATTGCAAGCTCACGACGCACGCTGTCCTTCAACCCTTGGTAGTTCTGCCCCTCTTCGGCCAGCCGTCGGCGCAGGGTAGAAGGCGACAGGCACAACTGGCGCGCCAGGCTGTCGCCATCGGGCCACTGCCCCGGGTCCAGGCGCAGCAGGTCGGTGCGAATGCGCCGCCCGAGGCTGGCCGGGTCACGGTACTTGACCAGGATGTTGCCCGGCGCCTCGGCCAGAAAGCGCTGCAGTTCTTCTTCGCTGCGCCGCAGCGGCAGCTCAAGGCATTCGGCAGCGATGATCATGCGCGTGCGCGGGCGCTCGAACTGCAGGTTTTCCGAAAACATCACCCGGTAGTCATCGCAGAACGGCGGTTCGGCACAGCGCAGATCGATGGCCAGGATCGGGATACGCCGCCCGGCCAACCAGCAGGTCACACCGTGCACGATCATCCAGAAGGTGAAATAGGTGAAAGCGCGGCGCGGTGTGTCACGCGGTTCGTTGATGACGATTTCGGCCAGGCCTTGCTGGCGCACCAGGCTTGGCTGCAGGTCTTCAAGCATCAGTGACAGGAACGCCAGCGCGGTTTCCAGGCCGGCGCCCAGGGTTGGCTGGCCCATGCTGGCACGGCACATGAACGCCAGGCTGCCGCTGCGCAGACCGCGCGGGTCCATGGCGAAGAACTCATCGTTGCAGCGCCGCGCCAGCAGACGCCAGAGCCGGGCATAGGACTCGGCGCTGACCCGTGCCGCTGGCAGGTGCAGTTGTTCGACGGCGATACCCGCCCGGGCCAGCAAGCCAGTATCGGGCTCGCCGGCTGGGCAAGTCTGCAACAGCGCTTCGCGCACCAGCTGCATGGAAATGGTGTCTTTCTCGCTCATCGACGGTCCTGTCGGCTCAATGCCGGCCATCTTAGGCCGCCCCGTTGAAAACAGCCATCACAGCCCCGCCGCCAGGCCGAGGAACGCCTGGATCAGGCGCAGCTCACGGCGGCGCTCCAGGCAGCCGATCAGGTGCTGGTTGACCAGGCCGTCACCGGCCAGCGGGCGTGCCACTACCCGCGGGTCATTGGCGACTTCGGTGGACGACACCACGCCAATGCCCAGCTCCGAGGCCACCGCTTCGGTCACCGCCTCGCGGCTATCCAGCTCCAGCAGCACCCGAGGTTGCACGGCGGCCTTGCTGCAGGCCTTGTCGAAGGTGCGCCGGGTGGTGGAGCTGGGTTCGCGCAACACCATGATCTGCTGGTGCAGCTCAGCCAGCGGCAAATCACCCTCGCCGCTGGCCCAGGCATGCCCCGCCGGCAGCAAGGCGCACAACCGCGACTCGCACAGGTTCTGCAAATGCAGGCCTTTGCGCGGCTCGATCTCGGTCAGCACGGCCACGTCGGCATGTTCGCTGAGCAATGCCGCCAAGGTTTCCTGGGCATTGCCCAGGCGCAGGTTGACGGTAATGCCCGGGTAGCGCTCGCGCAGCAGCGCCAGCATCGGCATGACCCGGTGCGGGCCATCGGCCGCCACCTCCAGGCGCCCGGTCAGCAGTTGCCGGTTGGCCTCGAGCATGGCCTGCGCCTCTTCGGCCAGGCCGAACATGGCGCGGGTGATGGCCGCCAGGCGGGTGCCCTCTTCGGTCAACTCCACCCGCCGCGCGGTACGCCGCAGCAAGGTGATCTGGTAGTGCTCCTCCAGCGCCTTCACGTGCCCGGTCACCGCCGGCTGGCTGATGAACAGGCGTGCGGCGGCACGGGTAAAGCTGCCCTCACGGGCCACGGCATCGAAGGCACGCAACTGGAACAGGTTCATATTTATCGGCCTGACTTATAGCTCGAATAACAACAAACAATTTGATTGATGACAGCGCCAATTGCAACCTAGGCCCCGTAGTTTCAGCCCACCGCTTGTGAGGAATAACGGAATGAGCAACGCCCCGATTCTGCTGACCCCCGGTCCCCTGACCACATCAATCCGCACCCGCCAAGCCATGCTGGTGGACTGGGGCTCCTGGGACCGCGACTTCAACCAACTGACTGCCAGTGTCTGCGAGCAACTGCTGGCCATCATCGACGGCAGCGCCAGCCACCACTGCGTGCCCCTGCAAGGCAGCGGTACCTTCGCCGTGGAAGCGGCCATCGGCACCCTGGTGCCGCGTGACGGCAAGGTCCTGGTGCTGATCAATGGCGCCTATGGCCAGCGCCTGGCGAAGATCTGCAAAGTGCTGGGCCGTGCCTACAGCACCTTCGAAACCGCCGAAGACCAGCCGACCACCGCCGCCGACGTCGACCGCCTGCTGGCCGCCGATCCGGCCATCACCCACGTCGCGCTGATCCACTGCGAAACCAGCACCGGCATCCTCAACCCGCTGCCCGAGATCGCCCAGGTGATCAAAGGCCACGGCAAGCGCCTGATCATCGACGCCATGAGCTCGTTCGGCGCACTGCCGATCGACGCCCGCGCCATCCCCTTCGAGGCGCTGATCGCCGCCTCCGGCAAATGCCTGGAAGGGGTACCTGGCATGGGCTTCGTGTTCGCCGAGAAAACCGCCCTGGCCGCTGCCGAAGGCAACGCCCACTCGCTGGCCATGGACCTGCACGACCAGCACACCTACATGGCCAAGACCGGCCAGTGGCGCTTCACCCCGCCGACCCATGTGGTCGCTGCCCTGCACGAAGCGCTGCAGCAATACAACGAGGAAGGTGGCCTGCCAGCGCGCCACCAGCGCTACGCCGACAACTGCAAGACCTTGCTCGACGGCATGGCCGCCATCGGCCTGCGCAGCTTCCTGCCTGCCGAGATCCAGGCGCCGATCATCGTCACCTTCCACGCACCGAACGATCCCCGCTACCAGTTCAAGGACTTCTACGAGCGGGTCAAGGCCAAGGGCTTCATCCTCTACCCGGGCAAGCTGACCCAGGTGGAAACCTTCCGTGTCGGCTGCATCGGCGTGGTTGGAGCGGACGGCATGCAGGCCGCCGTGAATGCCGTGGCCGAGGTGCTGCGGGAAATGGAAGTGCTGGACATCTGACCCTTTGCCCACCCAATTTCAGGAACAAGCGCACATGAACTACAGCAACCCTACCCAGCTGCAAGCCGCCATCCTCGACTGGGCCGGCACCGTGGTCGACTTCGGCTCCTTCGCCCCGACCCAGATCTTTGTCGAAGCCTTTGCCGAATTCGATGTGCAGGTGTCCATCGAAGAAGCCCGCGGCCCGATGGGCATGGGCAAGTGGGACCACATCCGCACCCTGTGCGATGTGCCGGAAATTGCCGAGCGCTACCGCAAGGTGTTCGGCCGCACCCCGACCGACGATGATGTCACCGCCATCTACAACCGCTTCATGCCGCTGCAGATCGAGAAGATCGCCGTGCACTCGGCGCTGATCCCCGGCGCCCTGAACACCCTCACTGGGCTGCGCCAGGACGGCCTGAAGATCGGCTCTTGCTCGGGCTACCCGAAGGTGGTGATGGACAAGGTGGTGGAACTGGCCGCGCAGAACGGCTACGTGGCCGACCATGTGGTGGCTACCGACGAAACCCCGAACGGCCGCCCATGGCCGGCCCAGGCCTTGGCCAACGTGATCGCGCTGGGTATCGACGATGTAGCGGCGTGCGTGAAGGTCGACGATACCGTGCCGGGCATTCTCGAAGGCCGCCGTGCCGGCATGTGGACCGTGGCCCTGGTGTGCTCGGGCAATGCCCTGGGGCTGACCTGGGAAGGCTACCGCGCGCTGAGCGCCGAGAAGCTGGAAAGCGAGCGCCAGCGCATCCACGCCCTGTTCGCTGGCTCCCGCCCGCACTACCTGATCGACACCATCAACGAACTGCCAGAAGTGATCGCCGACATCAACCGGCGCCTGGCCAAGGGTGAGATGCCGCAGGCATCCTGACCCGGCCATGGGGGCCGCGTTGCGGCCCATCGCCGGCAAGCCAGCTCCCACAGGTCCAGCGACAATCTTGAGAGCAACGCTGGACCTGTGGGAGCTGGCTTGCCGGCGATGGGCTGCAAAGCAGCCCTGTCAAAACCTTACTCCGGCAACTGCACCCGGGGTTTGGTTGCCGCGAAGATCGCCCAGCTCGACACGAACAGCGCCGCGATCAATGGCCCGATCACGAAGCCGTTGAGCCCGAACACCGCCAGCCCGCCCAGCGTCGACACCAGAATCAGGTAGTCCGGCATGCGCGTGTCCTTGCCCACCAGGATCGGCCGCAACAAGTTGTCCACCAGGCCGATCACCAGCACACCGAACGCGGTCAGTATCACCCCCGACAAAATCGCACCGGTCAGCAGAAAATACGCCGCCACCGGTGCCCACACGATCCCCGCCCCCACCGCCGGCAACAGCGACAGAAACGCCATCAGCACCGCCCATACCAGCGCACTCGGGATATCCAGCACCCAGAAAATGAAACCGCCCAGCGCGCCCTGGGTAATGGCCACCAGCACGTTGCCTTTTACCGTCGCCCGCACCACACGGTTGAACTTCAGCTGCAAACGGCGTTTCTGGTGTTCGGGCAGCGGCACTGCCAGACGCACCTGGCGGGCGACCTCCGCGCCTTCGCGCAGGAAGAAGAACAACAGGTACAGCATGATGCCGAAGCTGATCACGAACTCGAACGTGCCCTGCCCAAAGTTGAACGCCTGGCTGGCCAGCACCTGGCTGCCCTGGGTGGCCCACTTGCTGATCTTGTCGCGTAGCCCGTCGAGGTTGCCCATGCCCATGCTGTCCAGGCCCTGCTGGGCAAACGCCGGAAGCATGTCCTTGCCGCGCTCGACATAACCGGCAATATCCAGCTCCCCGTGCTCGATGCGCTGGTACAGGGCGGCTCCCTCCTGCACCAGCAGCGCGCTGGTGATGATCACCGGCAGGATCGCCACCAGCAGGCACACCAGCAAGGTGGCCGCCGCAGCCAGATTGCGCCTTCGACCGAAACGCAGCAGCAGGTGGCGCTGCAGCGGGGCGAACAGGATGCCGAGTATCACCGCCCAGAAGATCGCACCGTAGTACGGCAGCAGGATCCAGATGAAGGCAATGGTCACCAGCGCCAGCAGTACTGCCAGGGCTTTGTTCTGCAGGGCGGTCTGGTTCATCGCGGGTCCTCGCATGGCTTATGCGTTATTAGTGCGCCGCACCTTGGCAAAAGTGCCGCCATTCCCTTGATGCAAATCAATACGGGCCGTATCTGCCAACCCTAGCATCCGCACCTTTTGCTCCGGTGCGCACATGACCCCTATCGCCAAGCCCGAACTGCTGGCCCCCGCCGGCACCCTCAAGACCATGCGCTACGCCTTCGCCTATGGCGCCGACGCGGTCTACGCCGGCCAGCCACGCTACAGCTTGCGGGTGCGCAACAACGAGTTCGACCATGCCAATCTGGCCCTGGGCATCCAGGAGGCGCATGCCCTGGGCAAGCGCTTCTACGTGGTGGTCAACATTGCCCCGCACAATGCCAAGCTCAAGACCTTCCTCAAGGACCTGGCGCCGGTGATCGAGATGGCACCGGACGCGCTGATCATGTCCGACCCAGGCCTGATCATGCTGGTACGCCAGCACTTCCCGCAGATGCCGGTGCACCTGTCGGTGCAGGCCAACACGGTCAACTGGGCCAGCGTGCAGTTCTGGCAGCAACTGGGCCTGAGCCGGGTGATCCTGTCGCGCGAGCTGTCGCTCGAAGAGATCGAGGAAATCCGCCAGCAGGTGCCGGAAATGGAGCTGGAGGTGTTCGTCCACGGTGCCCTGTGCATGGCCTACTCCGGCCGTTGCCTGCTGTCGGGCTACCTCAACAAGCGCGATGCCAACCAGGGCAGCTGCACCAATGCTTGCCGCTGGAAGTACGACGCCACCCCGGCCACCGAGAACGCCACCGGCGACATCGTGCGCGAAGTGCAGCCGACGCTGGGCCTGGGTAGACCGACCGAGCAGGTATTCCTGCTGCAGGAAAGCAACCGCCCCGGCACCGAAATGCCGGCGTTCGAAGACGAGCACGGCACCTACATCATGAATGCCAAGGACCTGCGCGCCATCCAGCATGTCGGGCGCCTGGCCGCCATGGGCGTGCACTCGCTGAAGATCGAAGGCCGCACCAAGTCGCACTTCTACTGCGCCCGCGCCGTGCAGTCGTACCGCCAGGCGATCGACGACGCGGTGGCCGGGCGGCCATTCGACCGCTCCCTGATGGACAACCTCGAATCCCTGGCCCAGCGCGGTTATACCGAAGGCTTCCTGCGCCGCCACGTGCACGACGAGTACCAGAACTACCAGCGCGGCAACTCGGTGTCCGAGCGCCAGCAGTTCGTTGGCGAGCTGACCGGGCTGCGCGTCGACGGCCTGGCCGAGGTCAAGGTGAAGAACCGCTTCGCCGTGGGCGACCATCTGGAACTGATGACCCCACGCGGCAACTACCACTTCGATCTCGAGCACATGAGCAATGGCGAGCAGCAACCGCTGCAGGTCGCCCCTGGCGATGGCCACACCATCTACCTTCCTGTTCCCGAGCAGGTGCCATTGGCATACGGCCTGCTGATGCGTGACCTGCCAGCTTGAGCGAGGTGGCTAGAATTCAATCCTGGTAATGGCGCCAAGCCGCCGATCGCCCAATTCCTTACGAATCTGCTGACGAAAAGCGGCGAAACGTTCCAGGTCAAAACGGTAAACAGTGCCGGTGTTCCACACGACGATGTCACGCTGGGCCTCGCTCCAGAATCCGAAGTCGCGTATTTCCACCGTGGCATTGAAGCGAAACGAGTAGACCGCCAGATGGATCTGGCCTTCCTCGTCCTTCTGGCAGGGTGTTATCAGAAACGATGAGGCGACGTCGTTCTGCCAACCCGACTTCAGGAACTTGCTGGCGTGAGCACTGATACGCAGTTCCTGCATGGATGCGCGCGCCAGTTGGGCCAACAGCGTTGGTGTGCTGCCTGTGCCGATGGGCTCGAGCCTGGTATCGAAATCGTCATGGTCCCTGATGACCTGGGGCGGCAACTCCAGGGCGGCCGTCCTTACGCAGCCATGTTTCTCCAGGCGATTGCGGAAGCGGTCGAACCAGCTTTTCCATAGCTCGTCCCGGTCGAGGAAGCGGCTTGCGAACTCATCGGCATGGTCCAGCAACGTTTGCACGTCCTGGCGTTCCTCTTCGGACAGGTTTGGTCCGATGCCGATCAGATTGGTCTTGGAGTACAACAGGCAGTCCAGTGGTAGGGTCATGATCCAGCAGGCTCTCAGATAGGTGTGCCGCACGTTAGCCAGCGTGATGACAGGCCGGCATCCGGAACCACTACCTGGCAGGTAGACTGGCTGCCTGACAACGCTGGCGAACAGCAACAGGCCGCGCTGCGTCTGAAAGCCGCTTAGGCTATGCTGCTGGCCAACCGCTGGATATCGGACCGCCCCTGGGGCCGTAACGACACCGGGCGCGTGCAAGGCACAGGCCTGGTCGCCGGTATCCGCCCACGTTTTTGAAGGAGTGCTTCATGAAGCTGCGTAAACACCTGCTGCCCCTGGGCCTGCTGGCCATCACCGGCCTGGCCCAGGCTGCCGAGACCATCGACGTCTACCGCGACCCCAACTGTGGCTGCTGTAAGGCCTGGATCAGCCACCTGCGCGACAACGGCTTCACCGTCAACGACCATGTCGAGCCGAACATGAGCGAGGTGAAGCAACGTCTGGGCGTGGCGCCACGCCTGGCGTCGTGCCATACCGGGGTGATCGATGGCAAGTTCGTCGAAGGCCACGTGCCGGCCGAGCAGGTGCGCCTGCTGGCCAAGCGCAACGACCTCAAGGGCCTGGCCGTGCCGGGCATGCCCATGGGCTCGCCCGGCATGGAAATGGGTGACCACAAGGATGCCTACCAGGTCATCGGCGTGACCCAGGACGGCAAGGACACCGTGGTCGCCAACTACTGATGCTCAGCCTGTGGGCGCTGTTCCTCAGCGCCTTCGGCGCCGCTACCCTGCTACCGCTGCAATCGGAGGCCGTGCTGGTCGGCCTTTTGCTGCGCCAGCCCGAGGCCTGGGCCACCCTGCTGCTGGTGGCGACCCTGGGCAATGTGCTGGGCTCGGTGGTCAACTGGGTGCTGGGCCGGGCCATCGAGCACCTCCGTGACAAGCGCTGGTTCCCGTTCAGCCCTGCCCAGCTGGAACGCGCGCAACAGCGCTACCAGCGCTGGGGGCAATGGTCGCTGCTGCTCAGCTGGATGCCGGTGATCGGCGACCCGCTGACGCTGATCGCGGGCATCATGCGTGAGCCGTTCTGGCGCTTCCTGCTGCTGGTGACTCTGGCCAAGGCCGGCCGCTATGGGGTGCTGGCGATGATTACCCTGGGCTGGTTTCACGCCTGGTAACACCTTTCACGTTCCGCGTGGTCCACTGGCTGCTACAGTCGCCCCTTCCTACATGGCCCTACACGGAGTGCCCCCATGCTGCGCGCAACCGCCCTGGCCCTGGCCTGCCTCGTCGGCAGTTCGGCCATCGCCGCCGAATCGCCCACCTATGGCCCCCAGCTGGAGGGCTTCAACTACCCGCATCCGCTCAAGCATTTCGACTTCAAGTCCCAGGGCCAGGCCCTGCAGATGGGCTACATGGACGTACCCGCCCAGGGCCAGGCCAACGGCCACAGCGTGGTGCTGATGCATGGCAAGAACTTCTGCGCCGCCACCTGGGAAACCACCATCGACGCCCTGAGCAAGGCTGGCTACCGGGTCATCGCCCCCGACCAGGTCGGCTTCTGCAGCTCCAGCAAGCCGGCGCATTACCAGTACAGCTTCCAGCAGCTGGCGAGCAACACCCATGCCCTGCTCGAACAGCTGGGGGTGAAGCAAAGCATCGTGCTCGGCCACTCCACCGGCGGCATGCTCGCCACCCGCTATGCGCTGATGTACCCGCAGCAGGTGGAGCGCCTGGCGATGGTCAACCCCATCGGGCTGGAAGACTGGAAAGCCCTGAGCGTGCCCTACCGCACGGTGGACCAGTGGTATGCGCGCGAGCTCAAGCTGGATGCCGAAGGCGTGCGCGAATATGAGCGCAAGACCTACTACGCCGGGCGCTGGAAGCCGGAGTACGAGCGCTGGGTGCAGATGCTGGTGGGCCTGAACAAGGGGCCGGGGCATGAAGCGGTGGCGTGGAACTCGGCGCTGATCTACGACATGATCTTCACCCAGCCGGTGTACCACGAGTTCAAGGACCTGCAGATGCCCACCCTGCTGCTGATCGGTGACCAGGACACCACAGCCATCGGCAGTGATATCGCGCCGCCGGAGGTGAAAGCGAAGCTGGGCAAGTATGCAGTGCTGGGGCCGCAGGTGACCAAGCTGATTCCCAAGGGTGAGCTGATTACCTTTGAAGGCATGGGGCATGCGCCGCAGATCGAGGAGCCGGTGCGGTTCAACCGTACGCTGGTGGAGTGGCTGGGCAAGTGAGCCAATAGTCGAGGGGCCGCTTTGCGGCCCTTCGCGGGCTCGCCCGCTCCCACAGGTACTGCACAGGTTTGGGAAGCTGTGCACTACCCGTGGGAGCGGGCGAGCCCGCGAAGGGCTGCAAAGCAGCCCCCTACACTTTCCAGACCTGCTCCTCGGTCCAGCCCAGCTCGGCAAAGTCCGCCGCACGTAACCCCGCCTCTTCCTCGCAGAAAAACTCATCCAGCTGCGGCGGCCTCACTGCCGTGTCACTGAGCATCGCATGCACCTGCCCACGGTGATGCACCTGGTGCTCGAACAGGTGCGCCAGCAGCCGCAGCCGTTGCTCGCGCTGTACCCGCTCGGGGCGCACGATGCTCACATAGCGCCCCAGCTCACCATCGCGCAGGCCCCGGCAATAGGCGATCAGCCGGTGATCGGCCTGGGCCTGTTCGGCATGCAGGTCGGTGCAGGTGGCAAACGGCTGTTCGGGGTCGAAGAAGCGCTCGCCGTCGGCGTCGGGCTGCTCGCCACGCTGCTCGCACTCGAGCATGTGCAGGTAGAACCAGTCCACCGTCAGCAGGTGGTTGAGGGTGGCCTTGATCGACGGGAAAAAGCTGCAGCGCGGGGCGACGAATTCGTCCTGGGTCAGTTGCAGGCAGGCCTTGTACAGACGGTGGTTGGCCCAGCCATTGTTGTAGGCCTGGGTCAGCAGATGATGCGACAGCGGCTCCATGGTTCGGCTCCTTTTCAGGCGAAGCGTTGCAGTTGCATCTCCCGTAGCCGGCTCAGGGTCCGTTGGTACGGGAACGCCAGATACCCTTGAGTGTAGAGGGCATCCAGCGGCACCTGTGCCTCCAGGTACAACGCCACCCGGCGGTCGTAGCATTCGTCGACCAGGGCAATGAAGCGGCGCACTGCGTCGTCCTTGGGCGACAGCGCTGGCAGCTCGCGGTCGCCCGCCACCACCCGCGCCGCAGCATCCTCGGTGCCCCGGGCAATGCGCCCGGCCCGCTGTTCACCCCCCAGCGCCGGAATGCCCGACACCAGGATGGCCGGGAACCGGTCGCACAGGGCCATGAACTCCATGGCCGCCAGCGGCTGTTCGCACAGGTCGGTGAAGCGGCACCAGATGGCCTGCGCGCTGCGCCGCACCACCTGCACCTGCCGGGAGCCGATCGCCAAGGGCTGATCGTGGCCTGCGTCGCCGGGGCTGAGCTGGCGGAACACCTCGCCCAGCTGGCTGGCCTGCCCCGCTTGCGCCACCCAGTAACGCTGGCGCTCGGCGCCGGGGTGCAGGCGGTGGTCCTGCTCGCCGGCTACCGGCAGTACCTGCATGTGCCGCTGGATGGCGGCGATGGCCGGCAGGAAACGCTCGCGGTTGAAGCCGTCGCGGTAGAGCTGCTCGGGTGGCTGGTTGGAGGTGGCGACGATAACAACGCCTTGGTCGAACAGTACCTGGAACAGGCGGCCGAGGATGATCGCGTCACCGATGTCGTTGACGAACAGCTCGTCGAAGCACAGCACGCGTATCTGCCCTGCCAGCTCCCCGGCCAGCGCCAGCAGCGGGTCGGCGGTGCCGTTGAGCTGGAACAGGCGCTGGTGGACCCAGGCCATGAAGTGGTGGAAGTGCTGGCGCCGGCTGGGTACCCGCAGGCAGTGGTGGAACTGGTCCATCAGCCAGGTCTTGCCGCGGCCGACCGGGCCCCAGAGGTAGATACCCTGAGTGGGGCGGCCCTGTTCGACGGCCTGGAAACAAGCCTGCAAGGCCTCGACGGCGCGGGCCTGGGCGGGGTCGGCGACATAGCCCTGAGTGGTCAGGGCCTGCTGGTAGAGGGAATGGGGATCGATAGCCATGCGGCATTATCTGCACCGGCCTCATCGCCGGCAAGCCAGCTCCCACCTCGACCGCATTGGCCCCAAGCCATGCGCTATCCCTGTGGGAGCTGGCTTGCCGGCGATGAGGCCGGTGCATGTGACTTTAGCTCAGCTGTCTCCCAATCCAACTTTCAGCAACGCGCCGTCCTTGTCATCGGTCAGCACATACAGGTAGCCATCCGGCCCCACCCGCACATCGCGGATACGCGCCTTCAGCTCACCCAGCAAACGCTCTTCATGCACCACCTTGTCGCCATCCAGTTGCAGGCGGATCAGCTCCTGGGTGGCCAGCGCGCCAATGAACAGGTTGTGGTCCCAGGCCTTGAACGTAGGGCTGTCGTAGAACGCCATGCCGCTGATGCCCGGCGACTTCTCCCATACATGGTGCGGGTCGACCATGCCCTGCACCTGCTTGCCCTTGGCCTCGGGAATCGGCAGCAGCGAATAGTTGATGCCGTGGGTCGCAATCGGCCAGCCATAGTTCTTGCCAGGCTCGGGAATGTTGATCTCATCGCCGCCGCGCGGGCCGTGCTCGTGGGTCCACAGCTTGCCGGTCCACGGGTTGAGTGCGGCGCCTTGCTGGTTGCGGTGGCCGAACGACCAGATCTCCGGCCGCACGTTGTCCTTGCCGACGAAGGGGTTGTCCCTGGGTACTTCGCCGTCCGGCAAGATACGCACGATCTTGCCTTGCAGCTTGTCCAGGTCCTGGGCGGTCGGGCGCTGGTTGTTCTCGCCGAGGGCGATGAACAGGTAGCCGTCGCGGTCGAACACCAGGCGCGAGCCGAAGTGGTTGCCCTCCGACAGCTTGGGCTGCTGGCGGAAGATGACGTTGAAGTTTTCCAGCCGGGCGCGGTCCTGGGACAACTGGCCACGGCCGACCGCCGTACCGGCCTTGCCGTCACTGCCCTCTTCGGCGTAGGACAGGTAGACGGTGCGGTCCTTGGCGAACTCCGGCGACAGCACCACATCCAGCAGGCCGCCCTGGCCCTCGGCCCAGACCTTGGGCACACCACTGATCGGCGGGCCGACCTTGCCTTCGGCATTGACCACCCGCAAGTTGCCGGCGCGCTCGGTGACCAGCATGTCCTTGCCGCCCGGCAGGAACGCCAGGGCCCAAGGGTTGCGCAGGCCGTCGGCCACTGTGCTGACGGTCAAGGTGCCTTCTTCACTGCGAAGCTGCTGTTCGGCCGCCGCCTGTGCCAGCAGGGGCAGAAGTGCGGCGGCGGTCAGGGTGACAAGCCAGGGTGCTCGAAGCATGCAGGATTCCTTTCGTAGGGCGCTCATGGCGCGCGCGGGTTGCCGCGGGGTGGTCGGGTGGGCTCCAGGTTCGGGGTTTGCTGCTGGCGGCGCAGGTTGTCGCCATTGCCGATGCCGCGGTTGTCCAGGGTGGGCGTGCGCTGGTACGGGTCGGTGGACGGGCCGCGCACGGGAGGTGCGGCCGGCATGCTGCCTTGGCGGCTGTTGGGGTTGGCGCGCTGGATCGGGCTGTTGTAGGGGTTGTTGTTGCCGGCGGCGAGTTGCAAGGGCGGCTCGTGGGCCGCTTGCGCGGGCAGGCACAGCACCAGGCCGAAGGCCAGGATGGGCAAGGTCGGGGTCATGCTTCACCTCCTGTACGAAAATGCCGCGCCTGGTGGGTTTGATAGCCTAAGGCGCGAAGGGTTCGCGGCAAAAGTGTGAATGCGGGTGGAGATGATTCCTGATGTTTCAGTATGGGCCCTGGGGGCTGCTACGCAGCCCTTTCGCGACACAAGGCCGCTCCCACAAAGACCCTACGGACGCCGAATTACTGGCCCTTGTCCACCTTGTGCCGCGCCGCATACAGGCACAGCATTTCCATCGCCAGGGTCGCCCCGGCCAGCGCGGTGATATCGGCATGGTCATAGGCTGGCGCCACCTCCACCAGGTCCATGCCCACCAGGTTGATACCGCGCAGCCCGCCGATGATCTCCAGCGCCTGCACCGTGCTCAGCCCGCCGCACACCGGCGTGCCGGTACCAGGCGCATAGGCCGGGTCGAGGCAGTCGATATCGAAGGTCAGGTACACCGGCCGCTCGCCCACCCGCTGGCGAATCGCCGCGATCACCGCCTCGGTGCCCTGCCGGTGCACCTGGCGGGCGTCGAGGATGGCAAAGCCCTGGCTGTCATCATTGGTGGTGCGCAGGCCGATCTGCACCGAGCTGGCCGGGTCCACCAGGCCTTCGCGGGCGGCATGCCAGAACATGGTGCCGTGGTCGATGCGTTTGCCCTCCTCGTCCGGCCAGGTGTCGCTGTGCGCATCGAAGTGGATCAGCGCCAGCGGGCCATGGCGGCGGGCATGGGCCTTGAGCAGCGGGTAGCTGATGAAGTGGTCGCCACCCAGGGTGAGCATGGCGCAGCCTGCTTCCAGAATATGCGTGGCATGGGCCTCGATGCTGTCCGGTACCGACTGTGGGGTGCCGCTGTCGAAGGCGCAATCGCCATAGTCGATCACCGCCAGGTGGTCGAACGGGTCGAACGCCCACGGCCAGTGCCGGGCCCAGGCCTGCTGCACCGAAGCGGCGCGGATCGCCCGCGGGCCGAAGCGCGCACCGGGGCGGTTGCTGGTGGCAGTATCGAACGGCACACCACTGACCACCACATCGACGCCACGCAGGTCGCGGCTGTAGCGGCGGCGAGAGAAACTGGTAATGCCGGCGTAGGTACTTTCCGCAGCGGTACCATACAGGCTGTCGCGGGTCATGGCCTGGTCGTTGTTTGCGGCTTGCTCCACGGTCGGGCTCCTTTGTCGTTATCGGTTACTGGCGGCTGCGGAACGCGGTCCACAGGCGGTTGCGCTGGCGCAGGTCGGCCAGGGCCATGCTGCGGTCGGCATACAGGCGCTGGCGCACCGCTGCCGACGGGTAGATGTCCGGGTCGTTGCGCACCGCTTCGTCCACCAGCGGCGTGGCCGCCTGGTTGGCGTTGGCGAAGAACAGCGTATTGGTAAGCGCGGCGACCGACTCGGGCTTGAGCATGAAGGCGATGAACGCCCGCGCGGCCTCGGGGTGCGGGGCGTCCTTGGGAATGACCAGGTTGTCCTGCCATACCAGCGTGCCTTCGCGGGGGATGCGGTAGATCAGCTCGAACGGCTTGCCGGCGCGGCGTGCCTGGTCGGCGGCCATCGCCGCATCGCCGTTGTAGGTCAGCGCCAGGCACACGCTGCCATTGGCCAGGTCGCTGATCTGCCGGCCATTGGCGACGTAGCTGATCGACGGCTGCAGCTGGCTCAGCAGGCTCTGCGCGGCGGCCAGGTCGTCCTTGTCCTGGCTGTAAGGGTCCTTGCCCAGGTAGTTCAGGGCCACGCCGATCACCTCCTGGGGCGAGTCGGGCATGGCGATGCCGCAGTCCTTCAACCGGCTGGCGTACTCGGGCTTGAACAGCAGGTCGAGGCTGTCCAGCGGCACATCCCCCAGGCGTTGGCGCACCGCCTCCACATTCACCCCCAGGCCCAGGGTGCCCCAGGTGTAGGGCACGGCATGGCGGTTGCCGGGGTCGGCCTCGGCGAGCTTGGCCAGCAGGTCCTTGTCGAGGTTGGCATAGCCAGGCATGGCCTGGGGGTCGAGCGGCTGCAGGGCGTTGGCCTTGAGCGCCCGGGCCAGCACGGCCGACGACGGCACCACCACGTCATAGCCGCTGCCACCGGTCAGCAGCTTGGTTTCCAGCACTTCGGTGGTGTCGAAGGTGTCGTAGCGCACCTTGTAGCCGGTTTCCTGCTCGAAGCGCTGGAGGGTTTGCGGGGCGACATAGTCGGCCCAGCTGTAGAGGTTGACGACCTTTTCTTCGGCCTGCAGGGGCAAGGCCAGGACCAGGGACAGCAGGCACAACGATCGACGCATGGCGGACACCTCGGCAAATGGGTGGATGCCGCGAGCATGCCAGCCGGGTTACATTGCAGGAATGGCAAGTTTGCAAAGCTGACATTCATCAGAGGCAATGTAATGCTCGGACAAGTGCACGACCCCGACCTGCACCTGCTGCGGCTGTTCGTCACTGTAGTCGAGGCCGGTGGCTTCAGTGCCGCGCAAGGCGTGCTGGGCCTGAGCCAGCCCACCATCAGCCAGCGCATGGCGCAGCTGGAAGCGCGGCTGGGCTACCGCCTGTGCAGCCGCGGCAAGGGTGGTTTTCACCTGACGGAAAAAGGCGCGTTGTTGCTGGACGCCGCCCGAGGGTTACTGCTGAACATCGAACAGTTTCGCCAGCAGGCCAATGGCGTTGCCGGGCGGCTGCTGGGGACCGTGCGCATAGGCATGGCGGAGAACCAGGACAAGGCGGTGAGCCTGAAGCTGGCGGCGGCCATTGCGGCGTTTCGCAGGCGCGAGGAGGCGGTGCAGCTGGAGCTGATCAGTGCGCCACCGGCAGAGCTGGAGCGCTTGTTGCTGGAGCAGCGGCTGGATTACGCCATCAGCTACTTTTCCGGCAACCAGGCAGCCTTTGATTACCAGCCGCTGTTCGAGGAGCGGCAACGGCTGTATTGCGGCAAGGGCCATGTGCTGTTCGGTGAGGCTGGCGTTGGGCGGGAGCGGTTACTGGCGATGGACCAGGTGCGCCATCCGTACCGGTTTCTCAAGGGCGGCGAGCCGTTCCAGAGCCAGCGCAGCATGGCGGTGGCGGAGCAGATCGAGAGCGTGCTGACGTTCATTCTGTCGGGGCGGCATATTGGCTATCTGCCATGCCATTGCGCGCAAGCTTGGGAAGCTGAGGGGTTGTTGTGGGCGCTGGACCCGGGGTTGGACTTTGTGGTGCCGTTTACCCTGGCCAGGCACCGGGCGCAGGCGGTTGGCGAGGCACAGCAAGCGTTTGCACAGGATTTGCTGGCGGCGTTTGCCTGACCCGGCCTCTTCGCGGGTAAACCCGCTCCCACAGGGACCGCGACTTCCTAAGGCATGTGCGGTCTCTGTGGGAGCGGCCTTGTGTCGCGAAAGGGCCGCAAAGCGGCCCCGCCAATATGAGCTGCAGAGCTGAAATCCTGGGGGCGCTTCGCACCCCTTTCGCGACACAAGGCCGCTCCTACAGAACCGCGCAGCGTCAGTAAGCCATGCTCCAGGTCAGCACCGGGCGGCGAGGCACAGCAGGCGTTTGCACAGGATTTGCTGGCGGCGTTTGTCTGACCGGGCCTCTTCGTGGGCAAACCCGCTCCCACAGGGACCGCGACTTCCTCAGGCATGTGCGGTCTCTGTAGGAGCGGCCTTGTGTCGCGAAAGGGCCGCAAAGCGGCCCCGGCGATATGTGCTGCGCAGCTGAAGTCCTGGGGGCGCTTCGCACCCCTTTCGCGACACAAGGCCGCTCCTACAGGATCGTGTCCCGGGAAGTGGTGTAACTCATCATGGCTTTGGCCATTGAGCTTGCCGTTTAGTTGATCACGGCCGACAGCTTGGCCTGTGGATTATCGCT
>NZ_NEIO01000032.1:0-29229 GCF_002113575.1 Pseudomonas sp. B8(2017)
GCGCAACTGGTCGGTGTGCATCGGGTGGAAGATGATTTCGCTATCGTCTGCCAGGCGATAGGGGCGCCCTGTATCCGGGCGCGGGGCGTAGGCCTCGCGGAGCAGCAGAATTGGCAGGCCGGAGCGTTCGCAGGCATTACAGGTGCCGTAGGTGTTGGGGATCTCTTCCTGCATGGCGATGTGGATGGCTTTGCTGATGCTCATCAGGAGTTCCTTTTCCAGTGATTTGACGCAACGGCCAAAACACTAGCGAGGAACGCCTTCGCGGGGGAGCAATGGGCTTCCTAAAACGTTGTAGGATTTTTCGCTTTAGTGCCCCTGTAGGAGCGGCCTTGCGTCGCGACGGGCTGCGCAGCAGCCCCAGGATCTTGAATGCGATAAAGGCCTATTGCCCCAACATCTGCCGCACCAGCCACTGCCCCGCCGGCCCGAGCGCGCGCCGGCTCGACCAGGCCACGTCCATGTCAACCCGTCGCGGGTACCCGGCCACCTGCAGCTCCACCAGCCCACTGCCAAACCGCGCCACCAGTGCCCTGGGCAGTTCGGCCCAGCCGAACCCGCGTACGGCGAACTCCAGCAGGGTGAGGTAGTCCGGTGCCGACCAGGCCTGGCCACGACCGTGGTGCAAGCTGGGGGCATAGGTCTTGATATACAGCTGCCGGACGTTCTCCAGGTGCTGCGTCTGCACCTGGGGCAAAGCCGCCAACGGATGCCCGCTGGCCACGTACACCCCAAACTCTGCCTGCTCGGGCAAGCGTGCCACGGCAACGTCAGCGGGGTAGCTGGGCTGGGTGGCAAGAATGCCGACGTGTGCCAGTCCCTGCTGGATCAGCTCGATCACATCGGCATCTTCCGAGGGGCCGCAGCGCAGCTCGGTATGCGGGTAGTGCTGGGCGAAGCGGGCCATCACCGCGCCCTGGAAGGTCACGCTGTAGCTGTCCGACATCACCACCGAGACCAGTGCCTCGACGTTTTCCGCCAACCGCACCGCCAGGGCATCGAGCTGGGCGCTGGCATCGAGAATCGCCTCGACATGGCTCAGCACCTGCCGCCCTGCCTCGTTCAGCGTGGGGTGACGACCGCCACGCTCGAACAGCGGGCAACCCACATCGGCCTCGAAATTGGCGATGGCGATGCTGATGGTGGACTGGCTTTTGCGCAACTTGCGCGCCGCAGCGGAAAACGAACCTAGCGATGCAGCTTCGACAAAGGCGACCAGAGCTTCGGGTGAGTAGCGCATGGTATTGATAAAACCGATGGTAGCTATGTCGCGAGTATCAGTTCTATCAAAGAAAATAGGAAGCACGACTCACGCAATGGATGGAATTTGCAATGAAAAACGTCTCTTTCACCGAACGCCTGGTTCACGCCGTCGGTTATGAAGTGTTCGCCGTGCTGCTGTGTGCGCCGCTGTTGTCCTGGATCATGGGCAAGTCGCTGGCGACGGCGGGGGCGCTGGCGGTGTCCCTGTCGGTGATCGCCATGCTGTGGAACATGGTCTACAACGCGTTGGTCGATCGCTACGTGCGGGTCGAACGCATCCACTGGAAGGCCAGCGCACGCTTTGTGCACGGCCTGGGCTTCGAAGCCGGGCTGGTGGTGTGGTGCCTGCCGGTGGCGGCGTGGATGCTGGAGATTTCGTTGCTGCAGGCGTTCATGGTGGAGTTGGGCTTCTTCGTGATCATCCTGCCCTACACCGTGCTGTACAACTGGGCCTTCGACAAAGCCCGGCACCTGCTGATGCAGCGTCGCCTTGCATGAGAACTAACTGCCCTGCGCGGCCCCTCGATTTGTGCATTGTGCGGATATCCTGGGGCCGCTTCGCAGCCCTTTCGCGACACAAGGCCGCTCCTACAGGGACGGTGCAGGTTTCAGGAGCGGCTTTCGCCGCGAACACCGGCGCAGCCGGTGCCATCAGCCAATAAAAAACGGGGCATGCCATCGCTGGCCTACCCCGTTTTTCAAACCGTTAAAGCGCCTCAGGCAACCTTGACGATCCAGCCAGCCGGTGCTTCCACGTCACCGCTCTGGATACCGGTCAGCTCATTGTAGAGCTTCTGGGTAACCGGGCCGACCTTTTCCAGGTCGTGGAACACGTGCAGCTTGCCGTTGTACTCGATGCCGCCGATCGGGGTGATCACCGCAGCGGTACCGCAGGCGCCGGCTTCGATGAAGCGGTCCAGCTTGTTGATTTCCACATCGCCTTCGATCACGGTCAGGCCCAGGCGCGATTGCGCCAGTTCCATCAGCGACAGGCGGGTGATGCCTGGCAGCACCGAAGCCGATTTCGGGGTGACGAACTCGTTGTTGGCGGTGATGCCGAAGAAGTTGGCCGAGCCGACTTCCTCGATCTTGGTGTGGGTCAGCGGGTCGAGGTAGATGGCGTCGGCGAAGTTGGCTTTCTTCGCTTCTGCACCCGGCTGCAGGCTGGCGGCGTAGTTGCCACCGACCTTGGCCGCGCCAGTGCCTTGTGGGGCTGCGCGGTCGAAGCTGGAGATCTGGAAGTTGTGCGGCTTCATGCCGCCCTTGAAGTACGAGCCAACCGGGATGGCGAAGATCGAGAAGATGAACTCGGGGGCGGTGCGCACGCCAATGTTGTCACCGGTGCCGATCACGAACGGACGCAGGTAGAGGGCGCCTTTACCATGCGGTGGCACGAACTTCTCGTTGGCCTTGACCACTTGCTTGCACGCCTCGATGAACACATCGGTCGGCACCTGCGGCATCAGCAGGCGGGCGCAGCTGCGCTGCATGCGGGCGGCGTTCTGGTCCGGGCGGAACAGGTTGATCGAACCGTCCTTGCAACGGTAGGCCTTGAGGCCTTCGAAGCACTGCTGGCCGTAGTGCAGGGCCGTGGAGCCTTCACTGATGTGCAGTACGTTGTCTTCGGTCAGGGTGCCTTTGTCCCACTCGCCATTGCGCCATACGGACAGGTAGCGTTTGTCGGTCTTGATGTAGTCGAAACCCAGCTTGTCCCAATTAATGCTTTCGTTGCTCATGACACCCTCATTGTCTTGCAAGTGCCCGATTGCTCGGGCTGCTGTTATATGCGCACCACGCCACCATAATACATCCGTGGCAGATCGGGAACGGCCAGTCACGAATTGATAGCCTGCAATGCATTCATTGCGGCTTCTACAGGTGCAGGTACTCGTCCAGCGCCAGCTGGTCGAGCAGTACCTGGTCGTGGGACGCCACCACCAGCGCCCCGCGAAACTGCCCGAGCATGTGTTCCAGTGCGGCCAGAGACGGCAGGTCCAGGTGGTTGCCCGGTTCGTCCAGCAGCAACAGGTCGAGCGGCCGTTCGCGGTACAGCACGGCGGCCAGTGCCGCCTTCATCCGCTCACCGCCGCTGAGCAGGCCGCTGGGCAGTTCGATGCGGGCCGCATCCAGGCCCAGTTGCGCCAGGCGGCTGCGCAAGTCGCCCTGGGCCAGGGTCGGGTTTGCCTGGCGCAGGTGGTCGAGCACGCTGGTGTGGCCTGGTAATGCGCTGCAGTGCTGGTCGAGCAGGGCGGTTTCACCACTGAGGCGCAGGCTGTCGGGCGGTGCTGGCAACTCACCGTTGATCAGCCTGAGCAGGGTGGACTTGCCACTGCCATTGGCGCCGACCAGGCCCACCCGCTGGCCCAGGCACAAGCGCAGGTTCAGTGGTTTGCGCGTGCCGCGGGGCAGGTGCAGTGCCTGCAGGGCCAGCACTTCGCGGCCCGGATGGCGCTGCGGCGTGGGTGCATGCAGGGTAATGGCGCTGTCCTGCTCGACTTCGCGGGCGGCGTCACGCACTTTGCCCTGCAGCGCCTGCCGGGCGTCGCGATGGTCGCGGCGCTGCTTGCCCGCAGTGGCCTGGCTGCGTTGCTGCTGGCGGTCGACCAGGATCTTGGCCTGGTTGGCGTGCCTGGCGTTGCGCCCGGCGCGGGCCTGATGACGTTCCAGGTCTTCGCGCTGGCGCTGCAGTTCGCGCGCCTGGCGTTGCTGCTCCTGTTTCAGCCGGGCAAGTTGCTGTTGGGCCAGCGCCGTCTGGCTGGCTTTCTGGGCCGAATAGAAGCTGTAGTTGCCGCCATAGGCCTGCAAGCCCAGGCTGGACAATTCGACGATGCGCGTCATGTGCGCGAGCAGGCTGCGATCATGGCTGATCACCAGCAAGCCCCGGTCCCAGGCTTCGATCATGCTCAGCAGTTGGGCGCGGGCGTCGCTGTCCAGGTGATTGCTCGGTTCGTCGAGGATCAGGTAGTCCGCTTCGCTGAGCCAGGCGCCGACCAGCGCCACGCGCATGGCCTGGCCACCGCTCAGGCTGTGGGCGGGCTGGTGCCAGTCGAGCTGGCCCAGGCCGTGGCGTTGCAGGTGCCCCTGCAATTGCTCGCGGATATCCCAGCGTTCGCCAACGGTGTCGAAGTCACTGGGTGCGACGCTGCCTTGCTCGATGCGCTCCAGCGCAGCGAGCACCGCGCCCACCTGGGCCAGGTCGGCGACCGTGGCGCTGTGCTCGATCACCTGCTGGTCCAGAAGATGGATGCGCCCAAGGCGCCGACACTGGCCGCTGCTTGGTTCGCGCTGGCCGGCAAGTATCTGCCCGAGCAGGCTCTTGCCCACACCGTTGCGCCCGACCAGGCCGGTGCGGCGTTGGTCGAAGGTTTCGCTGAGGTCGGTAAATAACAGCCTGCCGTCAGGCAAGGCCAAGGAGACGCTGTCCAGCGTCAGGATCGACGTGTTCGTCATGCACAACTCCACAAATGCCGCGACATCTCCGGAGCGAACCGGAGGCTGAAGACTGGCCGTCGAAGGGACGGCGGCATCAATGGCGCATTGGACGAACACCTCGTGACAGGGGAATGCGTAGCCTAACGGATAGAGGCATCGTTGTCGCCGGAAAACAGATTCCGCGAGTGCGCCGCGGCCCCTGTAGGAGCGGCCTTGTGTCGCGATAGGGCTGCGAAGCAGCCCCAGGGTTTCAGCATAGAGGCACAAATTGCTGGGGCTGCTTCGCAGCCCTATCGCGACACAAGGCCGCTCCTACAAGAGCCAGGACCGCGCATGCCCCTGGTTCAGCGCCCCATCAAGCGCTTGCTCCAGTCGCCCCCGTGGCTCTGCTGGCAGGCCTCTTCACTGTCAAACCGCACATGCCAGGCCGGATGATCCAGCTGAATGCCGGCCTGTTCCAAAGCCAGGCCGGTCAGCGCCAGCATGCGTACCTTCGCGTCGCCCGCCACGGCGGCGGCCTTGTCGGCCTCTCGTTCGAACACCCAGGTAATACGCAGGCTGGCCGGAAAATCCTCGGGAGCCAGACGATGGGTAAGCCAGCTGAAACCGATGATCTCCGCCTTGGCGGTTTCGCAGGCTTCGGTCAGGCAAACCACCAGTTCACGCTCCAGGCGTGCCATATCGCGCTTGTTCAGGGGTTTCACCGGGGGGCCTCGCTGCTCAAAGCCACCACTGTAACGCAGTTGCGCCACTTGTTGTCGGCCAGCCCGACAGCAATGGTTGACCACCCGCCAGCCACTGCGTAGCCTTGCCACTTCGAGGTTCTTCGGCCAGGCCGAAGCTAAGACGGGAACGCGGTACAAGCCGCGGCTGCCCCCGCAACTGTAAGCACCGACAACGGATCGACACAGCCACTGCGCCCGCGCGCGGGAAGGCGTCATCCCGCCAGCCCGCTGCACCAGCGGGCACATGGAACGGTGCGAGCCAGGAGACCTGCCTCGTCACGTTTTCGACTTTCAACCGGGCGGGGTGATCCGGTGGCGAACAAGCCCGGCCGGCCTGGCCCGTGGCTGTCGTCCTGCATGCCCGCGCCAATCTGCCAAGGGCAATGCGACATGAAAACACTGGCCAAGCTCCCCGTCACCATCGTCACCGGCTTCCTCGGCTCGGGCAAGACTACCTTGCTGCGCCACATGCTCGACAACGCCCAGGGCCGCCGCATTGCGGTGATCGTCAACGAGTTCGGCGAACTGGGCATTGACGGCGAAATCCTCAAGCAGTGCAGCATCGGTTGCACCGAAGAAGAAGCCACCGGCCGCGTCTACGAGCTGGCCAACGGCTGCCTGTGCTGCACGGTGCAGGAAGAGTTCTTCCCGGTGATGCGCGAGCTGGTGGCACGCCGTGGCGACCTGGACCATATCCTCATCGAAACCAGCGGCCTGGCCCTGCCCAAACCGCTGGTGCAAGCCTTCCAGTGGCCGGAAATCCGCAATGCCTGCACCGTCGACGCGGTGATCACGGTGGTCGATAGCCCTGCGGTGGCCGCCGGTACCTTCGCCGCCTACCCGGACCAGGTCGATGCCCAGCGCAAGCTCGACCCCAACCTGGACCACGAGTCGCCGCTGCACGAACTGTTCGCCGACCAGCTGGCCAGCGCCGACCTGGTGGTGCTGAACAAGGCCGACCTGATCGACGCCCAAGGCCTGGCCAAGGTCCGCGCCGAGGTGGCCGAAGAACTGCCGCCGGCGGTCAAGGTGATCGAGGCCAGCAGCGGCAAGCTGCCGCTGGAGGTGCTGCTGGGCGTGGGCGCCGAGTCCGAGGCGCACATCGATGGCCGCCGTACCCACCACGATTCGCATCATGACGGCGATGACCATGACGATCATGACCACGACGCCTTCGACTCCATCTCCATCGACCTGCCCGAAGCCGACGAAAGCCTGCTGCTCGACGCCCTGACCCAGCTGGTGGTGGAATTCGGCATCCTGCGCGCCAAAGGCTTCGCTGCCATCCCGGGCAAGCCGATGCGCCTGCTGGTACAAGGCGTGGGCACCCGTTTCGACAAGCACTTCGACCGCGCCTGGCGCGCCGACGAGCCGCGCATCACCCGCCTGGTGCTGATCGGCCAGGACCTCGACGCCGCCCAGCTGGAAGCGCGCCTGCGCCAGGCACTGGGCGCCTGACCCATGCACCTGCTGCGGACCCAGCCCGGCGGCTTCGTGCCGGATGACAGCATTGCCGACCTCGGCCAGACGCCCGCCGAGCTGGTGATTCTCTGCAGCGGCGATTCGCACCTGGCATTGCTCGCCGATACCGCCGAGCAATTGCCCGAGGATTACCCCAGCCTTCGCCTGGCCAACCCGATGCAGGTACAGAACCATGCCTCGGTCGACCTGTACGTCGACCAGGTGCTGCGCCATGCCAAAGTCATCCTGGTGTCGCTGCACGGCGGCGTCGGTTACTGGCGCTATGGCGTCGAGCAACTGGTCGAACTGGCCGGCCGTGGCGTGCATCTGATCCTGGTGCCGGGCGACGACCGCCCGGACCCGGAGCTGACCAGCCTGGGCAGTGTCAGCGGCGAGCAGGCCGAGCGCCTCTGGCACTACCTGCGCCAGGGCGGCAAGGCCAACGCCATCAACCTGTTCAACTGCCTGGCCAGCCAATGGCTGGGCCGCGACTATGCCTGGGACGAGCCGCAGCCTTTGCCGCGCACCGCCGTGTATCACCCGGCCAAGGGCAGCGCTACGCTGGAGGACTGGTACCCGCAGTGGCATCCCGAACAGCCGGTGGCGCCACTGCTGTTCTACCGCTCGCACCTGCAGGCGGCCAACACCGCGTTCATCGATGTGTTCTGCCAGCGCCTGCAGGCCGCCGGGCTCAACCCATTGCCGATCGCCGTGGCCAGCCTCAAGGAAAGCGCCTGCCTGGAGCAGGTCGAAGCCTGGCTGGACGAGGTGGGTGCCGAAGTGCTGGTCAACACCACCGGCTTTGCCCTGTCCAGCCCCGAACGGCCCAACCTGCGGCCGTTCCGTCGCGACATCCCGGTGCTGCAGGCCATCTGCGCGCAAGACAACCAGCCCGGCTGGGAAGCCAGCGAGCAGGGCCTGGGGGCACGTGACCTGGCCATGCACATTGCCCTGCCCGAACTGGACGGGCGCATCATCACCCGCCCGGTCAGTTTCAAGGACATGGCCTGGCGCAGCGAGCGCAGCCAGTCCGACGTGGTCTGCTACCGCGCCCACCCCGAGCGCATGGACTTTGTCGCCGAACTGGCCCGCCGCTGGGTCGAACTGGCGCGCCTGCCGAATGCGCAAAAGCGCGTGGCCCTGGTGCTGGCCAACTACCCGACCCGGGATGGCCGCATTGGCAACGGCGTTGGCCTGGACACCCCAGCGGCGGCGCTGAACATCCTCAAGGCCCTGCAGGCCGAAGGCTATCCGCTGGCCGACTTGCCGGGCAGCGGTACGCAACTGATCCACCAGTTGCTCGGCGGCGTGACCAACGACCTCGACCATCTGGACCTGCGCCCCTGCGCGCAGAGCCTGAGCCTGGCCGACTACCAGGCCGCCTTCGAGCGCCTGCCCGAGGCCAACCGCCAGGCCGTGCTGGAGCGCTGGGGGCCACCGCAGCAGGACCTTATGTACCGCAGTGGCCGGCTAATGGTGGCCGGCCTGCGCTTTGGCTTGACCTTCGTCGGCATCCAGCCGGCGCGGGGCTACCAGGTTGACCCCAGCGCGGTGTACCACGACCCGGACCTGGTGCCGCCGCACGGCTACCTGGCGTTTCACTTCTGGCTGCGCCATGCCTTTGCCGCCGACGCGGTGATCCACGTCGGCAAGCACGGCAACCTCGAATGGCTGCCCGGCAAGGGCGTCGGGTTGTCGGCGCAGTGCTGGCCGGACGCCTTGCTCGGCCCGCTGCCAAATATCTACCCGTTCATCGTCAACGACCCGGGCGAGGGTGCCCAGGCCAAGCGCCGCACCCAGGCGGTGATCATCGACCACCTGATGCCGCCGCTGACCCGTGCCGAAACCTATGGCCCGTTGCGCCACCTGGAGCAATTGGCCGACGAGTTCTACGAAGCACAGCTGCTCGACCCGCGGCGCGCCCGGGAGTTGCAGCGCGACATTCTCGAACTGGTCAAGGCCAACCACATCGACCGCGAACTGCAACTGGAAGGCCAACTAGACGATGCCGCCGTGTGGCTGCCGCGCCTGGACACCTACCTGTGCGACCTGAAGGAATCGCAGATTCGCGATGGCCTGCATGTGTTCGGCCAGTCCCCGGAAGGGCGGCTGCGCCTGGATACCCTGCTGGCGCTGTTGCGGGTCGAGCGTGGCGACGGTCGCGGTGGCAATGCCAGCCTGCTGCGGGCTTTGGCCAAGGCGCTGGTGCCGGGTTTCGACCCGCTCGATTGCGAACTCGGGCAGCCATGGCAGGGCGCACGCCCCGAGCAGTTGCAGGCCATGAGCAGCGAGCCCTGGCGCACCTGTGGCGATACCCGCGAACGCCTCGAAGTGTTGGCGCTGCAGGTAATCGACCAGGCGCTGGGCGGAACAGCACAGTTACCAGCCCAGAGCGAATGGCAGCCGGTGCACGATGTGGTGCAGGCGCTGCGCGAAGCGGTGGCACCCAGCCTGGACGCCTGCGGCAGCGCCGAAATGAATGGCCTGCTGGCGGCGCTGGCCGGGCGTTTCGTGCCCGCCGGCCCCAGTGGCGCGCCCAGCCGTGGGCGCCTGGACGTGCTGCCCACCGGTCGCAACTTCTATACCGTGGACGTGCGCAACCTGCCCACCACCACCGCCTGGCGCCTGGGCTTCGCCTCGGCCAACCTGATCCTCGAACGCCACCTGCAGGACCACGGCGATCACCTGCGCCAACTCGGCCTTTCGGTGTGGGGCACGGCAACCATGCGTACCGGTGGCGACGACATCGCCCAGGCCATGGCGCTGATGGGCGTGCGACCGGTGTGGGCCACCGGCAGCCAGCGGGTCGACGATTTCGAGATCCTGCCGCTCAGCCTGCTCGACCGCCCGCGGGTGGACGTGACCTTGCGCGTTTCCGGCTTTTTCCGTGATGCCTTCGGCAACCTCATCCGCCTGTTCGATGCCGCAGTGCAGGCGGTGGCCGCGCTGGACGAACCCGACGATCTCAACCCCCTGGCCGCCCGCGTGCGTAGCGAGCGTGCCGCGCTGCAGGCGCAGGGCGTGGACGCCGAGCAGGCCGCGCGCCAGGCTGGCTGGCGGGTGTTCGGTGCCAAGCCCGGGGCCTACGGCGCCGGGGTGCAGAACGCCATCGACGGGCGCCTGTGGCACAGCCGCGACGACCTGGCCGAGGTCTACCTCAACCACGGCGGCTATGCCTACGGCACCAGCGACGACGGTACCCCGGCCCGCGCCCAGTTCGCCCAGCGCCTGGCCAAGGTGCAGGCGGTGCTGCAGAACCAGGACAACCACGAACACGACCTGCTCGATTCCAACGACTACTACCAGTTCCAGGGTGGCATGCTGGCGGCGTCGGAAACCTTGTCCGGTGCGGCAGTGGCCAGTTACCACGGCGACCACAGCCAGGCCGACCGGCCGCGCATCCGCACCCTCAAGGAAGAGCTGAACCGGGTCATCCGCGCCCGGGCGCTGAACCCGAAGTGGATCGACGGGGTCAAGCGCCATGGCTACAAAGGCGCCTTCGAGATGGCGGCGACGGTCGACAACCTGTTCGCCTTCGACGCCACCACGCAGCTGATCGACGACCATCATTACCAGGCGCTGGCCGATGCCTACGTGCTCGACCCGGCGACCCGCGACTTCATGCGCGAGCACAACCCCGAGGCCCTGCGCGACCTTACCGAGCGTTTGCTGGAGGCCCAGCAGCGCGGCCTGTGGCAGGCGCCTGGCGACTACCGCGAAGCCCTCGAGGAACAACTGCTCGACGGCGAGGAACAGGCTTGAAATGAGTGAACCCGTGCAATTTCCACTGGCAGCCGTGGTCGGTGCCGACGACCTGAAACTGGCGCTGTGCCTGACCGCCATCGACCCGAAGATCGGCGGCGTGCTGATCGAGGGGCCGCGTGGCATGGCCAAGAGCACCCTGGCCCGTGGCCTGGCCGACCTGCTCGGCGAGGGCCCGTTCGTCACCCTGCCACTGGGCGCCAGCGAAGAACGGTTGGTCGGCACTCTCGACCTGGATGCCGCGCTGGGGCAGGGCAAGGCGCAGTTTTCCCCGGGGGTGCTGGCCCAGGCCGATGGCGGCGTGCTGTATGTCGATGAGGTCAACCTGCTGCCCGATACCCTGGTCGACCTGCTGCTCGATGTGGCGGCCAGTGGCACCAACCGCATCGAGCGCGACGGCATCTCGCACCGGCACAGTGCCCGCTTCGTACTGATCGGCACCATGAACCCGGAGGAGGGCGAACTGCGCCCGCAGTTGCTCGACCGCTTTGGCCTCAACGTGGCCCTGGAAGGCTTGCCCGAGCCTGAGGCGCGTCAGCAGATCATTCGCCGCCGTCTGGCCTTCGACAGCGACCCGCAAGCCTTCTGCGCGCAATGGGCCGAGGCCCAGGCGCAATTGCGCGAGCGCTGCCAGGTGGCGCGCCAGGCCCTGGCCGGCATTGCCCTGGACGACCAGGCGCTGGCCTGGATCACCGAACGCTGCTACGCCGCCGGGGTCGACGGCCTGCGCGCCGACCTGGTCTGGCTGCGCGCCGCACGCGCCCACTGTGCCTGGCGCGGTGGCGAGGCCATCGAAGAGGCCGATGTCGATGCAGTGGCCGAGTTCGCCTTGCGCCATCGCCGGCGCGTTGCGCCCCAGGCCAACCCCCCTGCAGCACCGCCGCAGCCTGAGCAACAACCCGATCGGCAAGGCGCAGGCAACCCTGGCGAACAGGGCGGGCAGGGCGACTGGGGCGCGATGGCGGCGCAGCCGGTGGCCAGCGGCGCCCGCCGCGAGGTGCCGAACTGGGCAAAAAAGCCCTGAGCATCCCCCAGCCACCTGCCAAAGGGGCGGATGCCAAAGCAGGCGCAGGCAAGCAGTACGGTGCCAGCCGAGGGCGGTCGCGCAGTGCCACGGCCGGTCGGGTGGCCTGGCTGCCGACCCTGCTCAAGGGCCGGCCACGCCAGCGCCAGGACCTGTGCTGGCAACAACGCCAGAGCAGGCCCGCAGAACTGTGGCTGATAATCGTCGATGCGTCGGCCTCGACCCGCCGCCACCAGGCGTTGGCACAAACCAAAGGGCTGCTGGCGGCGCTGTTCGACCAGGCCTACCGCCAGCGTGCCCGGCTGGCCCTGCTTACCGCCAGCGGGCGCACGCCGCAGTGGCAGCGCCACGGCCTGAAGGCCTCGGCCGCTTTGCAACCCTGGCTGCAAGCCTTGGGTGCCGGTGGCGGCACGCCGTTGATCGCAGCACTGGAACAGGCTCGGCACTGGTTGCAGGCGCGGCAACGGGCCCACCCTGAAGAAGCATTGCGCTGCCTGGTGTTTACCGACGGTCGCCTGCAGCACTGGAATGCCGTGCAACCAATGCCGTGTGCCACTTTGCTGGTGGATATGGAACTGGCGCCAGTGCGCCTGGGCCGTGCGCAGCGTCTGGCGCAACAACTTCAGGCTGATTACCAGCACCTGCAACAGTTCAGGTTGGTGGATTGAAAAAGTATCGATGCGACACTATGTCGCAATAAGAAAAGTTGCCAGAACAGCAACCCGGAAGTTGTACAAGTGCGTGGCGGTGCACGCACTTGGTTTGCCGGCCGATATTATTTCGGCATCGACCACGGTTGCAGGTCGTAACCTTTTTCGCACAGTTCGGCGCGCACTTCCTCGATCAGGCTGGCCCACTGGGCCGGGTCGGAGTAGATACGCGAGGACACTTGCTTGCTGCCGATGCGGGTGCTGGTCCGGTCGATCACTGCCAGGCTCAGTTCACCAGTACCGTTGGGTGCATCCCAGGCTACGCACTGGAAAGGTTCGAAGGCGTGGTCGGCAATCAGCAGTGCTTCGTTGACACGGAGCGGGGCATTCATGGTTCGGTCTCTCTATGGTCCCAAACATCCAGGTAAGTCCGCGTTGCTTCAAAGTCGCCTCGGTTATCGCGAAGTGCAGCGCGGGGTTATGTGTACTGATGCTCGTTGTCCGGGGGCGAGTCACACATTGGTTGTAAAAAAATTTGCCAGGTTCGAATCCGTTCTTGCCCATGCCGCCATGTGATGTCGATAAAGTGCGAAAATTCCCGTCACTGATTGTAAAAAAATGATTCGGCAGACAGACGGTACTGGGAACCGTCAACTTCGTTGCTACTGTTAATCGGGCGCCACAACTTACTGTTTTATTTCACAAAACCGAAAACTGGCGCCAAGGATCGGTCATGCAGCAGCCTGCCGCCCAACGCCGTTTGCTCATCGTCGACCCCTGCGATGACTGCCACCGTTTGTTGCCTGGATTGCGCAGCGCAGGCTGGGATGTGGACAGCTGCATGCTCGGTGCCGCGCTGGATCATCCTTGCGATGTGGGCCTGTTGCGCTTGCAGGCGTCGCACCTCAGGCGCCCGGACGGGGTCAAGGACTTGATCAAGCGCAGCAACACCGAATGGATTGCCGTGCTCAGCGCCGAACAGTTGCGCATGCCGGCCGTCGGCGATTTCGTTTGTGAATGGTTCTTCGACTTCCACACCTTGCCGTTCGACGTTTCCCGCGTGCAGGTCACCCTGGGCCGGGCCTTCGGCATGGCGCGCCTGCGTGGCAAAGGGCTGGCGAGGGTGGATGAAACCAGCCACGAGCTGCTCGGTGACAGCCGCCCGATCCGCGAGTTGCGCAAGCTGCTGGGCAAACTGGCGCCTACTGAATCGCCGGTGCTGATCCGCGGTGAAAGCGGTACCGGCAAGGAACTGGTGGCCCGCACCCTGCACCGTCAGTCGCAACGCAGCGAGCAGCCGTTCATTGCCATCAACTGCGGGGCGATCCCCGAGCACCTGATCCAGTCGGAACTGTTCGGCCATGAGAAGGGCGCCTTCACCGGTGCTCATCAGCGCAAGGCCGGGCGCATCGAAGCGGCCCATGGTGGCACGTTGTTCCTCGACGAAATTGGCGACCTGCCGCTGGAGTTGCAGGCCAACCTGCTGCGTTTTCTGCAGGAAAAGCACATTGAACGCGTGGGGGGCAGCCAGCCGATCCCGGTGGATGTGCGGGTGCTGGCGGCTACCCACGTGGACCTGGAACGGGCCATCGAGCAAGGGCGTTTTCGCGAAGACCTGTATTACCGCCTGAACGTGTTGCAGGTAGTGACCGCGCCTTTGCGCGACCGGCATGGCGACCTGTCGATGCTGGCCAGTCATTTTGCCCATTTCTACAGCCTGGAAACCGGGCGTCGACCGCGTTCGTTCAGCGACCATGCCTTGGCGGCCATGGGCCGGCATGACTGGCCGGGCAATGTCCGCGAGTTGGCCAACCGGGTGCGGCGCGGGTTGGTGCTGGCCGAAGGTCGGCAAATCGAGGCGCAGGACCTGGGATTGCAGACCCTTGACCAGATGCAGCAACCGCTGGGTACGCTGGAGGAGTACAAGCACCGGGCCGAGCGCCAGGCGCTGTGCGATGTACTCAGCCGGCATAGTAACAACCTGAGCGTGGCGGCCAAGGTGCTAGGTATATCGCGGCCGACTTTCTATCGGTTGCTGCACAAGCATCAGATTCGCTGAGCAGCAGCGCAAAAGGTCATGCGGTCCCTGTGGGAGCGGGCATGCCCGCGAAGCAGGCGCCGCGGAGGATGGCACCGGCTACGCCGGTGTTCGCGGGCATGCCCGCTCCCACACTAACCGTGCAGGCTTCAAGGTCTTTGATTCAGGCCATTGCCACTACAGGCCTGGCGCCAGCCCCGGGACCTTGCGCGATCCCTGTGGGAGCGGGCATGCCCGCGAAGCAGGCGCTGCGGTGAATGGCACCGGCTACGCCGGTGTTCGCGGGTAAACCCGCTCCCACACTGACCGTGCAGGCTTCAAGGTCTTTGATTCAGGCCATTGCCTCTACAGGCATGGCGCCAGCCCTGCGGCCTTGCGCGATCCCTGTGGGAGCGGGCATGCCCGCGAAGCAGGCGCCGCGGTGGATGGCACCGGCTACGCCGGTGTTCGCGGGTAAACCCGCTCCCACACTGACCGTGCAGGCTTCAAGGTCCTCTACAGGCATGGCGCCAAGCCTAAGCCCTGCGCGATCCCTGTAGGAGCGGCCTTGTGTCGCGATCGGGCGCGAAGCGGCCGCCAAACCTGCATCCCGTATCTCCAGGACACACGGCAGCGCCTGAATTGCGGCCGCTGCGCGCCCGATCGCGACACAAGGCCGCTCCTACACCGGACAGGCTTCACAATTATTAACAAAGTATCAAATGAGACAAAATTGACTCATTTTGCCTTCGCCAATATCATTCGGGCCGTTTTTCCATCTAAAGCTCGGGTGAATCATGAGCAACTTGCGTGCAATAGGAATGGCCAGCTGCCTGGCGGCAGCAGTCGCGCTGGCCGGCTGCGGCGAAGCGGAAGCGCCGCCGTCTGCGGCCCAAAGCGCCTTTCCGGTGCAGACCGTGACGGTCGCCAGCGAACCCCTGACCCTGGCGGCAACCCTGCCGGGCCGGGTCGAACCCATGCGTGTCGCCGAGGTGCGCGCACGGGTGGCCGGCATCGTCCTGCACAAGCGTTTTGAAGAGGGCGCCGACGTCAAGGCCGGCGATGTGCTGTTCCAGATCGACCCTGCGCCATTCAAGGCCGCGCTGGCACGCGCCGAAGCCGACCTGGCCAAAGCCCGGTCGGTAATGCTCGAAGCCCAGGCGCGGGTGCGCCGCTACGAACCCTTGGTGAAAATCGAGGCGGTCAGCCAGCAGGATTTCGACACCGCCAGCGCCGAGCTGCGCAGCGGCCAGGCCGCGGTGCGTTCGGCCCAGGCCGATGTCGAGACCGCGCGCCTGAACCTGGGCTATGCCACGGTCAAGGCGCCGATCTCTGGCCGCATCGGCCGCGCACTGGTCACCGAAGGTGCACTGGTAGGGCAGGGTGACGCCACGCTCATGGCGCGTATCCAGCAGCTCGACCCGATCTACGTCGATTTCACCCAGTCCGCCGCCGATGCCTTGCGTCTGCGCCAGGCACTGAAGGACGGCGCGCTGGCGGCCGGTGACCAGCAGGCCCTGACCGCCCAGGTGGAAGGCACTGACTATGAGCGCCCGGGTGCGCTGATGTTCACCGACGTCGCGGTCGACCGCGGTACCGGCCAGGTCACCCTGCGTGGCCGCTTCGACAACGCCGACGGCATCCTGCTGCCGGGCATGTACGTGCGCGTGCGCACCCCGCAAGGCACCGACAACCAAGCCATCCTCGTCCCGCAGCGCGCCATCCAGCGCGGCAGCGACGGTGAAGCGCGGGTGATGCTGGTGAGCATTGGCGGGATTGCCGAGGCGCGCAGCGTGCGCACCGGTGCCATGCACGGTGCCCGCTGGCAGGTGACCGAGGGCCTGCGCCCGGGTGACCAGGTGATCGTTGGCAGCCCTGCCGGCCTGGCCCCGGGCATGCCGGTGGCACCGGCCCCGGCGCAACAAGCCGCGGCGCGTTGAGGCGAGGGTTACGAGATGTCCAAGTTCTTCATCAAGCGGCCGAACTTCGCCTGGGTCGTGGCGTTGTTCATTTCCCTGGCCGGCCTGCTGGTAATTCCCACGCTGCCGGTGGCCCAGTACCCCAACGTGGCTCCGCCACAGATCACCATCACCGCCACCTACCCGGGCGCTTCGGCCAAGGTGCTGGTGGAATCGGTGACCAGCATCATCGAAGAGTCGCTCAACGGCGCCAAGAACCTGCTGTACTTCGAGTCCACCAACAACTCCAACGGCATGGCCGAGGTGGTGGTCACCTTCGAACCGGGCACCGATCCGGAGCTGGCCCAGGTCGATGTGCAGAACCGCCTGAAGAAGGCCGAGGCGCGCATGCCGCAGGCGGTGATTACCCAGGGTATCCAGGTCGAGCAGACCAGTGCCGGCTTCCTGCTCATCTACGCCCTCAGCTACAAGGACGGCGCCGGCCAGGCCGATACCACGGCGCTGGGCGACTATGCCGCTCGCAATATCAACAACGAGCTGCGCCGGGTACCGGGCGTGGGCAAGTTGCAGTTCTTCTCGTCGGAAGCTGCCATGCGTGTGTGGGTCGACCCACAGAAGCTGGTCGGCTACGGGCTGTCGATTGATGACGTGAGCAACGCCATCCGTGGCCAGAACGTGCAGGTGCCGGCTGGCAGCTTCGGCAGTGCGCCCGGCAGCAGCCAGCAAGAGCTGACCGCCACCCTGGCGGTGCAAGGCACCCTGGACGACCCGCAGGCGTTCGGCCGCGTGGTGCTGCGCGCCAACCCGGACGGTTCGCTGGTGCGCCTGGCCGATGTCGCACGCCTGGAAGTGGGCATGGAAAGCTACAACTTCTCCTCCCGCCTGGACGGCAAGCCTGCGGTGGCCGGTGCGGTGCAGCTGGCACCGGGCGCCAATGCGCTGAAAACCGCCGAGCTGGTAAAGCAGCGCCTGGCCGAGTTGAGCGAGTTCTTCCCCGAAGGCGTCGAGTACTCGGTGCCCTACGACACCTCGCGCTTCGTCGACGTGGCCATCGAAAAGGTCATCCACACCCTGCTCGAAGCCATGGTGCTGGTGTTCCTGGTGATGTTCCTGTTCCTGCAGAACATCCGCTACACGCTGATTCCGTCGATCGTGGTGCCGGTGTGCCTGCTGGGCACGCTGATGGTGATGAAGCTGATGGGCTTCTCGGTGAACATGATGACCATGTTCGGCATGGTGCTGGCCATCGGCATCCTGGTCGACGACGCCATCGTGGTGGTGGAGAACGTCGAGCGGATCATGGCCGAGGAGGGCCTGTCGCCGGCCGATGCCACGGTCAAGGCCATGGGCCAGGTGTCTGGCGCGATCATCGGCATCACCCTGGTGCTGTCGGCGGTGTTCATGCCACTGGCGTTCATGTCGGGTTCGGTGGGGGTGATCTACCAGCAGTTTTCCCTGTCGCTGGCGGTGTCGATCCTGTTCTCGGGCTTCCTCGCACTTACCTTCACCCCGGCCCTGTGCGCCACGCTGCTCAAGCCGGTGGCCCCTGGGCACCATGAAAAACGCGGCTTCTTCGGCGCCTTCAACCGCGGCTTTGCGCGGCTGACCGAGCGCTACTCGGTAATGAACAATGCCCTGGTGCGCCGTGCCGGCCGCTACATGCTGGTGTACGCCGGCATCCTGGCGATGCTGGGCTACTTCTACCTGCGTTTGCCGGAATCATTCGTGCCGGTGGAAGACCAGGGCTATGCCATTGTCGACGTGCAGCTGCCGCCGGGCGCCAGCCGTGTGCGTACCGATGCTACCGGGCAGGCCCTGGAGCAGTTCCTGATGTCGCGTGAAGCCCTGGCCTCGGCGTTCATGGTCAGTGGCTTCAGCTTCTCCGGCATGGGCGAGAACGCCGCGCTGGCGTTCCCTACCTACAAGGACTGGTCGGTGCGCGGCGCCGAGCAATCGGTGGATGCCGAAACCCAGGCGATCAACGCGCAGTTCGCCGGCTACGGCGATGGCGCGATCATGGCGGTAAACCCGCCACCGATCGATGGCCTGGGCAACGCCGGTGGTTTCGCCCTGCGCCTGCTCGACCGGGGCGGCCTGGGCCGTGAGGCCTTGCTGGCAGCGCGCGACCAGATCCTGGGCCAGGCCAACGGCAACCCGATCATCCTCTACGCGATGATGGAAGGGCTGGCCGAGGCGCCGCAGCTGCGGGTCGACATCGACCGGGAAAAGGCCCGCGCCCTGGGCGTGACCTTCGAGACCATCAACAACACCCTGGCCACCGCCTTTGGTTCGGCGGTTATCAACGACTTCACCAACGCCGGCCGGCAACAGCGGGTGGTGGTGCAGGCCGAGCAGGGCGAGCGCATGACCCCGGAAAGCGTGCTGCGCCTGTACGCGCCGAATGCCGATGGCCAGCAGGTGCCGTTCAGTGCCTTCGTCACCACCCGCTGGGAGGAAGGGCCGGTACAGATCGTACGCTACAACGGTTACCCGTCGATCCGGATTTCCGGTGATGCCGCACCAGGCTACAGCACTGGCCAGGCGATGGCCGAGATGGAGCGCCTGGTCAGCGAGCTGCCGCCGGGGATCGGCTACGCCTGGACCGGCCTGTCGTACCAGGAAAAGGTCTCCAGCGGCCAGGCCGGCAGCCTGTTCGCCCTGGCCATCCTGGTGGTGTTCCTGCTGCTGGTGGCGTTGTACGAAAGCTGGGCGATCCCGCTGACGGTGATGCTCATCGTACCGATCGGCGCGCTGGGTGCGGTGCTGGCGGTGATGGTCACCGGCATGCCCAACGATGTGTACTTCAAGGTTGGCCTGATCACCATCATCGGCCTGGCGGCGAAGAACGCCATTCTGATCGTCGAGTTCGCCAAGGAACTGTGGGAGAAGGGTTACAGCCTGCGTGACGCCGCCATCGAGGCCGCACGCCTGCGCTTCCGGCCGATCGTGATGACCTCCATGGCGTTCATCCTCGGCGTGGTGCCCCTGGCCATCGCCAGCGGTGCCGGTGCGGCCAGCCAGCGGGCGATCGGCACCGGGGTTATCGGCGGCATGCT
The DNA here is from genome assembly GCF_002113575.1 of Pseudomonas sp. B8(2017). Taxonomy (NCBI): domain Bacteria; kingdom Pseudomonadati; phylum Pseudomonadota; class Gammaproteobacteria; order Pseudomonadales; family Pseudomonadaceae; genus Pseudomonas; species Pseudomonas sp. B8(2017). Next base: position 19,310 of record NZ_NEIO01000032.1, read on the forward strand.
CAGCGCCACCTTGCTGGGTGTGGTGTTCGTACCGATCTGTTTTGTCTGGGTGCTGTCGCTGCTCAAGCGCAAGCCAGCGCCACAAGCCCAAGCCGTCGAGGTGCCGGAGTGATGGTCATGCGTAATCTGTTTGTGCCCTTCGCCCTGGCGTTGCTGGCCAGCGGCTGCTCCCTGGTGCCGACCTACCAGCGCCCCGAGGCGCCAGTCGCCAGCCAGTGGAACGATGCCGCCAGCCACGGGCAACAGGTGGACCAGCTGGGCTGGCAGGCGTTCATCGTCGACCCGGTGTTGCGTCAGTTGGTGAGCACGGCGCTGGACAACAACCGCTCGCTGCGCCAGACCCTGCTGGACATCGACCAGGCGCGTGCACAGTACCGCATCCAGCGTGCCGACCGCGTGCCGGGGGTGAACGCCGCGGCTTCCGCCAACCGCCAGCACCAGCCCGCCGGGCTGGCCGGCGATGGCCGTGAAGGCGTTGCCAGCAGCTACCAGGTCGGCCTGTCGTTGCCTGAGTACGAGGTGGACCTGTTCGGCCGGGTGAAGAGCCTGAGCGATGCGGCCCTGGAGCAGTACCTGGCCACCGAAGAGGCTGGCCGCGCCGCGCGCATTGCCCTGATCGCCGAAGTGAGCCAGGCCTACCTGAGCCTGGACGGCAGCGAGCGGCGCCTGGCCCTGACCCGGCAGACCCTGGCCAGCCGCGAGGACTCGCTGGCCCTGATCGGCCAGCGTCGCGCCGCCGGTACGGCCACGGCGCTGGACCATCAGGAGGCGCTCGGCCTGGTCGAGCAGTCCCGTGCCGAGCTGGAGAGCAATCTGCGCCAACAGCGCCAGGCCTACAACGCGCTGGTGCTGCTGGTGGGCAACAGCGAGGCGACCAAGGCCCTGCCGGCCGAACGCCAGGCGGCGCCCAGCGTGCTGCAGGACATTGCCCCTGGCGCGCCGTCGGCGCTGCTTGAACGGCGCCCGGACATCCTCGCCGCCGAGCACCGCTTGCGGGCGCGCAATGCCGATATTGGCGCGGCGCGGGCGGCATTCTTCCCGCGTATCAGCCTGACCGGCAGTTTTGGCACGTCGAGTACCCAGGTATCCGGCCTGTTCGATGGCGGTTCGCGCAGCTGGAGCTTCATGCCGCAGTTGTCATTGCCAATCTTCGATGCCGGGCGCAACCGGGCCGGGCTGAGCCTGGCCGAGGCGCGCAAGGACTCGGCGGTGGCGGCTTATGAGGGGGCAGTCCAGCAGGCGTTTCGTGAGGTGGCCGATGCCCTGGCGGCTACCGATACCTTGCGGCGTGAGGAAATCGCCCGTCGGGCCCTGGCCGATACCAGCCGGGCAACGGTGGCCCTGGCCAAGGCGCGCTATGAAGGCGGGATAGACAGCCACCTGCGCTACCTGGATGCGCAGCGTAGCGATTTTGTGAACGAAGCGGCGTACATCGAGGCAAGTACGCAGCGGCAGCTGGCGCTGGTGGACCTGTTCCGCGCCCTGGGCGGCGGATGGCCGGCGCGCGGCTGAGAAAGGCTCCTTTGGTTGGGTGATCCAACCGCTTTGGCCCTTGGGACTTGTGCCCAGGGGCCTTTTTTTGTGTAAGGGCTACCGGCCTAATCGCCGGCAAGCCAGCTCCCACAGGTACTGCACAGGCCTTGAGGGCAGCGCGGTCGAGGTGGGAGCTGGCTTGCCGGCGATAAGGCCAGTAGCCCCACCCTCAGACCTTGGCCAGTGCCCCCTGCAGGAACAGTTGCTCCAGCGCCTGCGCCGAATTGGCACTGGCCGCACGCCCACGCCGCTCGGCATCGGCCATGCCGTAGATCTGGGTGATGAACATCTCGGTGAACACCGCCGCGCTGATGTCGATGCGCAACACGCCCATCTGCTGCGCACGCAGGAAAAACGCATCCATCGCCTGGGTGTAGGCCAGCCAGCGGCGGTCTTCGTTGTCGTTCAGCAGGGTGTCGGGACGGTACTGGAACATCAGGAACACCAGCATCTCGCGGTGCTTGAGGTGCTCGGAAATCAGGTGACGCACGGCGGCCAGGGGTTCGGCCGTGTGCAAGGCGGCATTGTCGATCACCTGGTTGAGCACCTGTTCACCATGGTTCTCGAGCATCGCCACCAGGTTGTCGCGGGTGCCGCAGAAACGGTGCAGGGTGGCTTTGCTGACGCCAGCGGTTTCGGCCAGCTCCTTGAGGGTGGCGCGGGGGTGGACCACGATAGCGTGGGCCAGGGCCTTGAGCAGGCGTTCATCGTGCGGGGTGGGTTGCATCTGCATGCCTCGCGTGGTTCGCATGCCAATCATTGTGCAGGAAATGGTAGGGGGATCAAGCGGGATGGTCTCATTTGAGACTTTTTTGTGTCGTCGCGGGCCTCTTCGCGGGCATGCCCGCTCCCACAGATACTGCACAGGCATGGAGGACTGTGGAGATCCCTGTGGGAGCGGGCGTGCCCGCGAAAGGGCCCTTGCAGGCTAAATCAATGCGGCCCGCGCGGAATGGTCTTCAGCAGGTCTTCCGGGCTGATATGCCCAACCACCTGCGCAACCGCGCTGCCCGGGGTCGGCAGGTCGATGATGTGGCTTTTCATCTTGCCGATCACGTGCATTTCGCACGGCTTGCAGTCGAACTTCAGGGTCAGCACTTCATCACCCTGGATCAGCTGCATCGGCGCTACCTTGGTGCGCACGCCGGTCACGCCCTTGGCCTGCTTGGGGCACAGGTTGAAGGAGAAGCGCAGGCAGTGCTTGGTGATCATCACCGGCACTTCGCCGTGCTCTTCATGAGCCTCGTAGGCCGCGTCGATCAGTTGCACGCCGTGGCGGTGGTAGAAGTCGCGGGCCTTCTGGTTGTACACGTTGGCCAGGAACGACAGGTGCGACTCGGGGTATACCGGCGGTGGCGTGGTCTCGGCCTTGCGCCCGCCACGCGGGTGCGCCTGCACCCGTGCTGCAGTCAGCGCCTCGATGGCTTCGCGGCGCAGGGCCTTGAGCTGCGAGTTGGGGACGAAGTACGCCTGCGGGGCGTCCAGCTCGATGCTGTCGGCGTGGTACATGGTGGTACCCAGTTGGCCGAGCAGGTCGTGCAGCTGGTCCAGTGCCTGCTGCGGCTTGTTGGCCGGGCCGAACGGGCCGTCCAGTGCCACTTGCGCGCTCACGCCTTCCTCGCTAGTGACGGTCAGCGCCAGGCGTTGCTCGCGCAGTACTGCGTGCCATTGCACACCGACGCGGCGCTCGGCCGAGGTGCGTTGCAGGGCTTGCTGCCAGTTGTGGTCGAGGTTGCGCGACAGCGGGTGGTTGGGCCGCAGCTTGTGCAGGCCTTCGGGCATTTCGTTGGGCTCGACGCGGTAGCGGTAGCGCTTCTCGCCGTCTTCCTCGAACTCGCCACGCGGTTCGGCGATGTTGGCGCGGAAACCCACCACTTCGCGCTTGACCAGCACATTGAGGCCGTCGCCGTTGGTCAGCGGCACCTCGGTGACCACCTGCAGGTCACGCTTGCCGACCTTTTCCACCACACCCACCGGCAGGCCGGTGAAGGTTGGCGAGTCGAAGGCGCCGATGTCGACCTTGCGGTCGGTGACGAAGTAGTCGGTGCTGCCGCGGTGGAAGGTCTTGTCCGGGTCGGGCACGAAGAAGTGCTCGGTGCGGCCGCTGGAGGCGCGGGCCAGCTCCGGGCGGCCTTCGAGGATGGCGTCGAGCTCCTTGCGGTAGTGGGCGGTGATGTTCTTCACATAGGCCACGTCCTTGTAGCGGCCTTCGATCTTGAACGAGCGCACACCAGCATCGACCAGGTCGGCCAGGTTGGCGGTCTGGTTGTTGTCCTTCATCGACAGCAAGTGCTTCTCGAACGCAACCACGCGGCCCTGGTCATCCTTCAGGGTGTAGGGCAGGCGGCAGGCTTGCGAGCAGTCGCCACGGTTGGCGCTGCGGCCGGTCTGCGCATGGGAGATGTTGCACTGGCCGGAGAAGGCCACGCACAGCGCACCGTGGATGAAGAACTCGATGGCGGCGTCGGTTTCGGCGGCGATGGCGCGGATCTGCTGCAGGTTCAGCTCACGCGCCAGCACCAGCTGGGAGAAGCCGGCCTGGTCGAGGAACCTGGCCCGTTCCAGGGTGCGGATGTCGGTCTGGGTGCTGGCGTGCAGCTCGATCGGCGGGATATCCAGCTCCATCACCCCCAGGTCCTGCACGATCAGCGCGTCGACACCGGCGTCGTACAGCTGGTGGATCAGCTTGCGCGCGGGCTCCAGCTCGTTGTCGTGGAGGATGGTGTTGATGGTGGTGAACACGCGTGCATGGTAGCGATGGGCGAACTCGACCAGTTCGGCGATATCGCTGACTTCGTTGCAGGCGTTATGGCGCGCGCCGAAGCTCGGGCCACCGATGTAGATGGCGTCGGCACCGTGCAGGATCGCTTCGCGGGCGATGGTCACGTCACGGGCAGGGCTGAGCAGTTCCAGGTGATTCTTTGGAAGGGACATGTCGTTATAGGTTCGGGCTGTCACGGTTTAGGCGGGCATTGTAGCGGCGAAACGGGCTGGCGGCATCATCGGGGTGCCGAGAGGTGTACTGCCTGCACCGGCCCTATCGCCGGCAAGCCAGCTCCCACAGGTACTGCACAGGCCTGAGGGCAGCGCGGTCGAGGTGGGAGCTGGCTTGCCGGCGATAGGGCCCTTGAGGGTGAATCAGCGCTTGGCTGCCATTGCGGTCACTTCCACGCGCATGCCTTCGAACGCCAGTGCAGCCACGCCCACGGCGGCGCGTACCGGCCAGGGCTTGCTGAAGAAGCGCTGGTACACCTCGTTGAATGCCGCGCGGTCGGCCATGTCGGTGAGGTAGATGGTCAGGTGCAGCACGCGGTCCATGCCGCTGCCGGCCTTCTCCAGCGCCACTTTCAGCGCCTGCAGGGTGCACTCGCTCTGCTCGACGATGCCGCCCAGTTCCAGGCTGCCATCGGCATGGGTCGGGATCTGCGTGGTGACCAGCACGCCGTTGTATTCGGCAACGTCGGAGGAAATCGACTCGGCGTCCGGGTCCGGGGTGTAGATGATGTCTGCTTGTGCCATGGGGTGTCTTGCCTTGCTACGGAAGGAAAGCGGCAAGCCTACGCGAGCGCGCCGGCACGGTCGAGGGCACCCCGGTGTTTGAAATGCGCGGCGTTCGCCGTCAGAATCGCGGCCGATTGCAAAGCAGGGGTTTACGTTGAACGAACAGACATTGTCCAGGCGCCTGGAGCGCGTGGCTGCACAAGTACCGCAAGGCGCGCGCCTGGCCGACATCGGCTCGGACCATGGCTACCTGCCGGTGGCCTTGATGCTGCGCGGCGTGCTGGACGCGGCGGTAGCGGGCGAGGTGGCGCAGACGCCGTTCGCTTCGGCCCAGCGCAACGTGCGCAGGAACGGCCTGGAAGGGCGGGTCAGCGTGCGCCTGGCCGATGGCCTGGCAGCGGTCGAGGCGGAAGACCGCATCTCGGTGATCAGTATCTGCGGCATGGGGGGCGACACCATGTGCGAAATCCTCGAGGCCGGCAAACAACGCCTGGCTGGCGTCACCCGCCTGGTGCTGCAGCCCAATGGCGCCGAGCGCGAATTGCGCCAGTGGCTGGTGGGCAATGGTTACCGGATCGTCAGCGAAGAGCTGCTGCGGGAAAACCGCTTCGACTACGAGATCATCGTCGCCGAGCCGGGCGGGGCGGTGTACACCGCTGAACAGCTGTACTTCGGCCCGGTGCTGGTGCAGGAGAAAAGCGAGGCGTTCCTGGTCAAGTGGCGGCGCATGCTGCGGCAGAAGCAGCAGACCCTGGCCAACTTCGAGCGGGCCCGCGGTGCGGTGCCTCAGGCGAAAATCGACGACTTCAGGCAACAGGTCGGCTGGATCACCGAGGTGCTGGCCTGACTCACTGCTGCGAGCAGTTGCCCATTTCCCGGTAGTCGATTTCGCGCTTCTGGCCCTGATGGTCGACATACACCATGTGCGCGGTGCCAACCTGGCAGTCGGCGGCGTTGCTGGCCGGGGTGATGGAGATGACCTTGGCCACGTCCAGCGGCATGCCGTATTCGTAGTTGCTGCTGCTGACCGGCTGGTTGCTGCCGGTGTCGGCAAGGGCACCGAACGAGGCGAGAGTAGCGGCAACGGCAAGGACAGCGATCGAACGTTTCATGGCAGGCTCCTTTTTTCAATGTATGGCTAATGATCCATTCATTGGTCATCCACAATAAATGGGCTAACCCGTGATAGATTCCTGCCTGTAACGCAAGAATAAGACCGAACAAGGAGCACACCTTCATGGACATGCTGCATGCCATGCGTACCTTCGCCCGTGTGGTGGAATGTGGCAGCTTCGCTGCGGCCGCCAATGCCCTGGACATTTCCGCGGCGCAGGTTTCGCGCATCGTTGCCGAGCTGGAAAACCAGCTGCAGACCCGTCTGCTGCACCGCACCACGCGGCGTTTGCGCATGAGCGAGGCGGGCGAGCGGTTTCTCGAGCGCTCGCGGCAGATCATGTTGCTGACCGAAGAGGCGGTGGGCGAAGCCCGTGGCGCGCACCTCACGCCCCGCGGCCACCTGCGTTTGCATTGCCCGCACGGCCTGGGCCTGTTACTGATGCCGCTGGTGGCCGGCTACAACGCATTGTGCCCGGAGGTGGTGATCGAGCTGACCCTGTCCCAGCGCAACCCCGACCCACTGGCCGAAGGGCATGACGTGGTGATTACCGTGGACGGGGCGCTGCCGGATTCGCAGCTGATCGCCGTGCCGCTGGGCAACATTTTCAGTATCCCCTGCGCGGCGCCGAGCTACCTGGTGGCCCACGGCGTGCCAGAGCGCCCGGAAGACCTGCACCAGCACCGTTGCCTGCGCATGGCTTATCCGATGTACGAAGGTGACTGGGTGTTCCCGCAAGGGGTTGACCAGTGCGTGATCGCACCGAGCGACAGTTTTTCCACCAACGTCGCCGACGCCATGCTGGTGGCCAGCGAGCTGGGCATGGGCATTGGCCTGCTGCCGTTCTACACCGCCAGCCAGGCGATCGAGCAGGGGCGGTTGTGCCGGTTGCTGGCGCCGTATCGCCTGCGCGAGAGCGCGCTGTATGCGATCTACCCGTCACGGCATTATCTGGATGCAAAGGTGCGCACCTGGATCGACTACCTCAAGGAGCAACTGCCGGCGCTGTTCGAGGGGCATGCCAGGGTGGTGGATGATTCGCGCTATTGGCGATAGACGAGTGCGGGGCGGTTAACGCTGGCCCTTGTAGGAGCGGCCTTGTGTCGCGAAAGGGCCGCAAAGCGGCCCCAGGATGTCAGCTTCGATGCACAAATTGCTGGGGCCGCCATGCGGCCCTATCGCGACACAAGGCCGCTCCTACAGTGGGTAGTGCTTCAACTCCCGCGCAATCAGCATCCGCTGGATCTCGCTAGACCCTTCATAGATCTGCGTGATCCGCGCATCGCGGTAGTAGCGCTCCACCGGGTAATCCTCCAGGTAGCCATACCCGCCATGCACCTGGATCGCCATCGAGCACACCCGCTCGGCCATTTCCGAAGCGAACAGCTTGGCCTGCGAGGCCTCCGACAGGCACGGCTTGCCGGCGCTGCGCAGGCGCGCGGCATGCAGGATCAGCAAGCGCGCGGCATTCACCTGCACCTGCATGTCGGCCAGCAGGTTGGCGATGCTCTGGTGTTCGTTGATCGGCTTGCCGAACTGCACCCGATCACGCGAGTAGGCCAGCGCCGCCTCGAACGCGGCGCGGGCAATGCCCAGTGCCTGGGCAGCAATGCCGATACGGCCGCCCTCGAGGTTGGACAGGGCGATGGCCAGGCCCTTGCCACGCTCACCGAGGATGTTGGCGGCAGGGATGCGGCAGTTGTCGAAGGTGACCGCGCAGGTGTCGGAAGCGCGGATGCCCATCTTGTGCTCGCTGCGATCGACCTTGAAGCCCGGGTTGTCGGTTGGCACCAGGAACGCCGACAGGCCCTTTTTGCCCAACTCCGGGTCGGTCACCGCGAAGACGATGGCCAACCCGGCGCGGCGGGCGTTGCTGACGAACTGCTTGGCGCCGTTGATCACCCACTGGCCGTCCACCAGCTCGGCGCGGGTACGCAGGTTGTGCGCCTCGGAACCGGCCTGTGGCTCGGTCAGGCAGAAGCAGCCGATCACCTCGCCGGTGGCCAGGCGTGGCAGCCACTGCTGTTGCTGTTCGGCCGTGCCGTAGGCCAGCAGCGGGCCGCAGCCCACCGAGTTGTGGATGCTCATCATCGCTCCGGTGGCACCGCAGCCGGCGGCGATCTCTTCCACCGCCAGGGCGTAGGCGACATAGTCGGTGTAGCTGCCGCCAAAGTCTTCCGGCACCACCATGCCCAGCAGGCCCAGTTCGCCCATCTTGCGCACCACGCCATCGTCGATCCAGCCGGCCTTTTCCCAGGCCTGGGCATGCGGGGCGATCTCGCCACGGGCAAAGTCCCGGGCCATGTCGCGGATCATGATCTGTTCTTCGCTCAGTTCCAGGTCTTGCATCTGTGTACTCCCGGGCTCACAGGCCTTCGAAGAATTGGTCGACCCGCTGGCGTTGCAGTGCGGCCAGGGTCGGCGGGTTCCAGCGTGGCTGCTTGTCCTTGTCGATGATCAGCGCGCGCACGCCTTCGATGATGTCGCCGTGCTGGAACCACTGGCGGTCCAGGTGCAGCTCCATGGCAAAGCAGTCGTCAAGGCTCAGGTGGCGACCCCGGCGCAGCATCTCCAGAGTAACCGCCATGGCCAGCGGCGAGCGGCTTTCCAGCTGGTCGGCGGTGGCCACGGCCCAGGCGTGGCTGTCGCCAATGCTCACCGCACGCAGTTGCTCGACGATGGCAGGCACGTCGGGCAGGGCGAAGAAGTGGTCGATGACCGGGCGCAGTTTTTCCAGCGGCGCATCGTCGAGCACCTGGGTGCCGAGCCTGGCCAGCAGGTTCTGCAGGTCCTTGAGTGGGTTGTCGCCGAAGTGCAGCTGGTCCAGGCCCTCGTCGAGGGCTGCCAGCTGGTCGCTGGCCAAGTACCAGTCGGCCAGGCCGCAGTACAGCGCATCGGCTGCCTGGATCTGGCTGCCACTGACGCCCAGGTAGGTGCCCAGCTCGCCAGGGATACGCGACAGGAAGTAGCTGCCACCTACATCCGGGAAGTAGCCGATTGCCACTTCGGGCATGCCCAGGCGGCTGCGCTCGGTGACCACGCGCAGGTCGCAGCCCTGGGCCAGGCCCATGCCGCCACCGAGGGTGAAGCCGTCCATCAGCACAAGCACCGGCTTGCGGTAACGGTGGATGGCCAGGTCAAGGGCGTATTCCTCGACAAAGAAGCTCTCATGCAGCGTTTCGCCGGCCTTGAAGCTGTCGTGCAGCGAGCGGATATCGCCACCGGCGCAGAAACCCTTGGGGCCCTCGCCACGCAGTACCACGGCGTGCACGTGCGGGTCTTCGGCCCACAAGTCGAGGTGCTGGCGCAGGCTGCGGACCATGTCCAGGGTCAGGGCATTGAGGCCGGCGGGGCGGTTCAGGGTCAGATGGCCGATCTGGTTGCGGACCTCGGCCAGCACATGGTCGGTTGCCGAGGTATGAGCGTGCGCAGTCATTGCGTTCTCCCTGCTTTGTTATTGATTTTCCAAGTGAAGTCTGGAGTTCGCTGGAGGATCGCAGGATCCTGTCATGCGAATTTGCCTTGCACAATCGACAAATCTGCAGGGGGATTCTGCATTTTTGTCTTGTGTGGCGATAACGCCACTCTAGCAAGGTTTCAGGTTGGCCGGGCTGGCCCTATCGCCGGCAAGCCAGCTCCCAGGTACCGCACAACTTTCAAGGCCTGCGCTGTACCTGTGGGAGATTCTATGGTTGTGGGCAATGCTTTTTGCCCCCTTTGCTCATGTATTCGCCTTGAGTCTTCATCAAGGCGAATGCAATTCTGGCCAGCT
>NZ_NEIO01000033.1:0-27538 GCF_002113575.1 Pseudomonas sp. B8(2017)
TCGCAAACTCAACGTTAGCCAAGAACCACGATGACCATCCTCTTTCGCCCGCAGGGCGCCTTCGGCTGGTTCAGTTACACCACTTCCCGGGACACGATCATGGTGGAGGCCGAGGTCGGAATCGAACCGGCGTAGACGGATTTGCAATCCGCCCTGCATTTCCTTGAATTTCAGTAGCTTAGGCGATTATCAGTTCCGCATAGAATCATTTCTAGCTTCGCTGCAGCCCTTTAAAATCAAGGGGCATAGCAGGAGTTGCGGAACTGTTTTTCGCGCCTAGTCAGCGGTTTTCAAGACCGTGGTAAGAAGCCAGATTAGGCAGTGGCCGCACGGGAAAATCGGTTCCAAAACTAAGACCAAACGGCGCCGCTACAGGCCGCATGCGGCAAGGGTCGCTCGTTGAGTTTTGGAATCGATTTTTAAGCCCCGGCAGCGTGCCGTGTAAGGGCCCCTTCAAGGCTCTGGACTGCGCTCAGCTGGATTGGTCTCCAAACTCACGATCATGTTGCTCGATTGCCGCCGTTATCGACCTTGTCAGCAGCCAACTTTGAGGCTTTGTCCGCAGCGCTGTCGGTGAGGCGTGTCAGCTCATCGAGTCGATGATCTCGCTCAACCACCGCGGCATCGTGAGCATCTCGGATCTGCTTCAACTGGTTCGCCTGGGTACTGGACATGGACCAGTAGGCAGATTGCCGGCCCAAGGCTGCACCGCCTGCTGCCAACAGCAAAGCAATGATCCAAACCTCAGCGCGTCGCAACCAGCGACGAGCGATGAATTCCAATGCACATCTGTCCATCAGAAAGCACCTCCAAGCTTCCCGCGAAGGCTCGCGATTTCTTCGCTCTGCGCAGTAACCCGATCAGTGAGCTGACCGACCTGACTCGTCAGGGCCTCAATTTTGCCCTCGAGCCTTCCAGCCATGGCGGCTAGGTCATTGCGTTCTTTGGCGAACTGGTCTGCTCGAGCCTCTGCAAGCTTGCGGGCCTCGCGCTCAGAATCGAGCAGATCGTTCAATCGGCGGACGGTACCAATGTCGGCCGTGTCCATAGCGCGATCGGCTGCATCTTTAGAGAGAAAACGGCGTACCCATAGAAGCGCGCCGGTGAGAACGATGCCACTACCGCCCAGCCAGGTGGCTGTGCCTGAGCCGAGGTCGGTCGGGTCCATTGATACTCCAGAACGGAAAAAGCCCGCCATCGAGGCGAGCATTAAATTAAATGCTTGGTGTCGGAGCTGCCCGACCTTTCCTGACTGGACTTTAGAGCATTGGATCGCGTACCCAGAGACTGAGTACGTTGTGGGTCAGCAGGCGCACGGCATTGGGTGACCAGCATCCCCCTCCTAGCTCTCCAGTACACGCATTTCTCTGTATTTTTAACCGTGCAAATATGAAGTTGCGTGACGTTGCAAGCTGGACACGCTGCTATAAAAACACAGCCATTCCGCGCGGAAAAGTGTTTTTTCTACGCAAAGTCGGTAAAATTTACTTTTTTTGTTTCCAGCGGCGCTCATAACGAACCAAGGATGCGGCAATGAACGACAACTGCAGCAATACGAGACATCAACTAGATGAGCATAATACTCATCTCAAAAACTATATTGATTATTACAAAACACTAACCGACCCCGGTTATGCAGTACTCATCACCGGAAACTGGGGCTCTGGAAAAACTCATCAGATCACCCAGATTCTAGATAAAGAAGAATACACCTATGTAAGCCTTTTTGGCACCCACTCCACCGACGAGATATATTCCTCTGTTTATGCAAAAATGTTTCCTACAAAAGCTTTCTCCAAAGAACTTGCAGAGTCCACAAATGGAGCAACAGTAGGTCCCATAGGGTTCGGCGGACTGATATCCAACATTGCAAAAGCTATTCTAAAAGATGAGATAGATTCTAGCAAAATACTTATATTTGATGACCTAGAGCGTAGCACCCTAAAAACCACAGAGCTTTTTGGCATTTTCAACAAGTACATTGAACATCATAAATGCAGAGTCATCGTGCTGGCTCATGACAAAAAAATTACCGATGATCTAAGCCAGACTAAAGAAAAGGTTTTCGGTCAAACAATAGAGATTATTCCACAAACCAGCCAAGCCTTCGACAGCTTCATATTAAAAATTTCCGACGATAAAAATCGAAACATCCTTCACAATCTAAAAGAAACTATTCTTGGTATTTTCAAACAATCCGACACTCATTCACTCCGCATTCTGAAACATTCCATAGAAGATCTTTCCCGCCTTTTAAATCTACTAAGTGACAAACACAAGCAACACACTGAGGCGATACCAGAGCTAGTTGGCCTATTTCTTGCTCTATCACTCGAGGTACGATCAGGACGACTAGGTGAGGACTCTTTAACCAAACGCTATGATGCTGTAATAAGTTATCAGATACGAGCTTCCAGAGAGAATACCCAGCCCTCGGCCATTTCAGTCGCGAACAGTAGATACACCACCGTCGATCTTACAAGCAACTTGTTAAAAGATAAAGACCTAGTCAACCTTTTAATCAAGGGCTATTATTCTCAAGATGACATTCGAAGCACTCTTGAAGAATCGATATACTTCACTCAAACAGCAGATCTTCCAGCCTGGGTGGCATTCATCAACTTCGACAACATCAGCGACAAAGAATCAAATGCAGCGGCGTCGAAACTCATAGAACAATTCAATGAGCGAGCTTTGACTCTGCCTGGGGAACTCCTTCATTTATTTGCTTTACGATTCCTCCTCACTCAAATGGAATTAGTTCCAGGCGATTATGACAGCACCGAGACCGCATGCAAAATATATCTTGACGATCTACTTGACCAAAAGAGATTAGAGCCCTATTCAGGCCCTGACTCTCTCTGGGGCGAGGGTTTTATTTATGCACATAACGGTTATGGTTATTGGGTAGAGGAAGACTACAAACCGCATTTCGACAGAATCGTTCAGCACTTAAGGTCCGCTCAACAAACCGCGGCCACTAGAGAATTACCTGAGCATGCAAAATATCTTCTTGGGCTGATATCAACAAATGGCGATAAGTTCGCAAGCGAGATCAGCTTAACATTTAGTGGCGGTAATACTTTTGCATCCATACCGGTTCTTGCGAACATTGAACCAAGTGACTTCATCCAAGAGTGGATGGGATCCCGGCCCGAAAATTGGGAAGGCGTATCAAGAGGGCTTGAGCAAAGATACACATCAGGACAACTTTCAGGAAACCTGCAGAAGGAACTCTCTTGGATCAAAGAGGTAATAATCTTGATGGACAAAGAAAAAAACAAGGCGAAAGGCATAAGAAGAAAACGTATCGAAAGAGCCATACGTCCTTCACTTAGAGGCCTTATGAACGCAGCTTAATGTGTTAAAGGGTGGCAGCTTTGCTGCCGCCCTTTGAAGAAGGGCTACTAGGCGGCAATTTCACAAGTTCCTGCGGCACAATCAACCCAAGCCACAGCAGCCCTGGCTAGCTCCCGTGCCTTACCTTCGCTGACGCCATAATATTTAGCCACCCGCATCATAGGCCATTTCATCCCATAATATAGCCACACTATGTCTCCCATTTGCTGATCCCGCTTACAAAGTTTCGCTACAGCTCTATCTATCTTCAGTGCTAATTCATCCGTTATACAATAGGTAGTTTTTTTGCCAGTATGAGGCAGCGCTAAATTCATCAGCGATAATGCTGGGGAAGTATATAATGGAATACCAGAACCATCCAAGCGCCACCACCCCCACTGTTCCAGCAAAAATTCAGTATCTCCCATTGGCCTTCCGGCTGGTTTTCGAATCATCATGACATTTAGTCTCCTGTGAAATTAGTTCCTCCGGCGCCGCGCCGGTTGCTTCTCTGATATACCGCCTCAGGCCTGGACGCTTGAGAGTTCTTCAACTGCTCAATCTGCCGTTTCGCAGCCTGCAGTCTCATGCTGAGCTGGGTCACCAGCTCATCCAGAGCCAAGGCCTCGCCGGTTGCAGCAATTACCCAGCCTGAGGCATACCAGTGGTCGCATGGCAGTTCGTGAAACACTCCCTGAGTGACCGCTCTCCCTCGGCACAAAGGGCACTCACCAAGCTCGATCACGGCCTTCTTGAACGCTGGGCCGTGGCTATTTCTCATCCTCGGTAACCCGTCTTGCGCAGAGCCAGAACAGCGCCCTCCAGCGCCCCTCACGGCGCCGACGCCGGGCACCTCGCGCCAACACTTCGAGCCATGAGTCACGGCGCCAGCCACCCCAACGCCGGCGGCCAGGTCGCGGTGTGCGTCACTGGCGAGGTAACTCATACGCTGAAGGCCGAAGGCTTCGACGCCAGTGAAGATGGTACTGGGCGCGGTCAGCCGATCATCGCCCACGCAATTCAGGCCGGAGCACTCCGTGGAAATCCCTCCAGCGGGCCAGATGGCGTAGGAGTTCAGGCCGACCACGCCTACACCCTCGAAGCTCGGGCGGAAGTGCAAGCGGTCCAGGCAAACGCCCACGTGCGTCGGCTAACCCCGCGCGAGTGCGAATGGCTCCAGGGCTTCCCTGGCGATCACACCCAAATCCCCTATCGCGGCAAGTCCGCCGACGAATGCCCGGACGGCCCGCGCTACAAGGCGATCGGCAACAGCAAGGCCGTCTTCGTCGTCCGCTGGATCGGCCGACGTATACAACAACAACTTGAACGTCTCCCTTGAGGTATTTCCATGCCCACGGGAGATGAACAATGGCCAATCAACTCGGTTTTGTTTCTAAAAGCCATGGGTGTCGCCGTTCCATCCTCATGAACAGCGAAGGCTGTGTTCGACGTAATTCTCGATAGTAATCGAGGCAGCGAAGCGGCCGTCCATCCTGAAATGCTGCATTTGCCTCATCAAGAAGCGTTAGGGCTGGGCCGAAGTACAAAGCCTTCTGTGCGCTTATTGTCAAATCCAACCCATCTCGCCAGCCCTGTGTTACGCATGACTTTAGCGCCTCAGTGACGAGCTTTCTTTCTGTGGAGTTTAGATGAGCGGACCCGCCCTCTAACTGCAAAAGTTGTGAAATGAATTCAGCTTGAGCATCTCCTTCCTGCCTATCAACTAAGGGGCTGGATGTAAAGGCTTCAAGGGTCGAAAACAATGTTAGTGCGATAGCAAATACTGAAGCAATTCCAAACTCAGTATTGACATAGCCATCATAGAGAAGAATTGTGAATGCGAACGCGAGGCCTGCTGCAAAGCACCCAGCAGCCCCCCAGTAGCGACCTTCAACACCCGCAACCACTGTTAAAACGAGCCCAACTATAAAAGCTGCACCGCTTAAAGCCAACTTAAAATTCCACATATCTTGCTAATTACACTCCGCCCCAAATTGCTCGAAACAATAATTTAACTCTTGCACTACCCTCGCAACAAGGAACACTTCATGCCCACAGAAAACCGATCCAGCAACACCGACCCACGCGATGTGTTCATCAGGCTCAACCCGCTCGGCCTGAGCGAGGCAGAGCTGCGCAAGGACAGCACCGGCTTCGAAGACCCACGCACCCACAGCGACTACCTACTGTTCCTGGCCGGCTACCGCGAAACGCACGCAGAGCCGCAGCCCCACCCCGAGCCTATAGCCTGGATGGTTGGTACTGCCTTCTGGTGGACCAAAGAAGAGGCAGAGAGGGATGCGGTGGCGACTGGGCTGCCCATGATTCCGGTTGGGCCGATGACCGGTGCAGGCGATATCGGGTTGCCAAAGTCTAAGCCGCGAGTGCACAACGTCACGATGTTCCAGCGCGCGTCAGCGCCACCGACGGTCAACGGGCACAAGCTCAACTGTAAAGCCCTCGACGACTACAAGCCTGGAGAATGCAGCTGTGGCCATGTAGAGGCCAGTTCGCCAGCAGCTCATGCCGTAAGAGCCGGGATGCTTGGGGACGGCATCAGCACACTCGTCTACCACGCGCTCCTCCCCAACGGATGCGCTGCATGCAGCCACATGCTGGACGTTCGTGATGAAGGCTTGGCGAAGGATAAGCCGGTCGAAATGCGCTGCAAGAAAAAGGCGTGCAGGAAACTATTCGAACAGGTCGACTCGGCGTCAAGTTAGCAGAAACGACAGGAGAACATTTGTACTCTGCCCAGCTGTAACCCTTTCCCCTATCCCGAGCAGGCGACCTTGTCGAATTTTGGGGGAGTGTCTGTAGCAATGCGGCGAGCCCGCCCTACTCCCCAGGCCAAAGCCCTGGTCATGGATTCACCGGGACGGGAGTCGAACGCTTCTTCATGAAGGGCCATGCCACTCGCGGCATAGACCCCAATGAACATCTGCGTGTTACCTGCCCGCGACAGTCGCACCTGGACATCTATGTGCGTTCCATCGCTAAGGGTTTCGTCATGAGTGCGGTGGTGAAGCGAAGGATCAGCCCATTGCCAGAAAACTTCACCGCGAATCCTCATGTCGACCTCCTACGACTTTAGTTGTATGCCACGGGTGAACTCTCACCATAGCTAAGGCCAGGTGGCACGCAACCGCGGAATCCTAGTTTGAGAACTGAATCGGACCACCGGCCGATTTTCTTGAACCGAACCCAACCCCTTGTACAACTGACTGCCGCGATATGGCGGCCAAGGACGAAGTCATGCCTGAAGAAAAGCAACTGATCCAGCCGCTGCAGGTTGAGCGCGATGAATACAGCTTCTGGACCCACCCGGCCTGGCCGGACGACGGCGACGAATGCGCGCTTCCGTTCAGCTGGTTCGGCGACCAAGGCCTGGAGTACTGCGTGGTCGAGATGGAAAACGACGGCCCGGAAGAACTGAATGCGGAATGGCTCGACGCCGGCGGCGACAATGACTGCACGCCCTGGCAGCCAAGCAAGCCGGTCGGTGATGGCTGGTTCACCTTCTCGATCCACGACACCGAAGACGGCCCTATTTGCGTGTGGATCCGCCACAAGGTGGCGGCATGACCCGCCTCGCCCTCTGCCTCCTGCTGCTGGCCACCGGTGCCAGCGCAGCACCTCAGCCCCAAGAGAACGTCATCGACGTGCAACACGACAGCCAGCGCGGCGTCACCTGCTACCTGCTGAATGGGGTCGGCATCAGCTGCATCCCCGACAGCCAGCTGCAGGCTGGCAACGAGCGCCAGCTCTCCCCGCACGAAACCCAACCCGAACCTACACCCGCTCTGGCGCCTGGGCGCTGGATTGATGAGAGGTATCAGATGTGAGCAAGGTAATTCACTTGGTCTCGCACTTTGGCTGCTTCGACGATCACGACTGCCAGATCGCATGCAACCAGGCCGGCGAAGACATGGACGGCTCAGACCGGCCGAAAGAGGTCACCTGCAAGAAATGCCTCCGGGTGTATGAGGCACGCGAGCGGCATGCCCGGGAGCAATTCGAAAAGCGAGAAGCTGCGTTGAAGGTGGCGCCATGACCGACATGATCGAAGTGAAGACCGCCAACCTTGTAGGCGAGCAACTGGCATGGGCTGTCGGCAAGGCGGAAGGTCTGGACGTTAGGCTGGCACCGCCAGGCTATAACGGGGTGCCTTGGCGGGTATTCGTCCGCTACACCGGCGAGGTGATCGTGCACGATGCTCGCTTCGACCCGTACGAAAACTGGGCGGTTGGCGGTCCGCTGATCGACAAGCACCACGGTAGCGCCCAGCACTTTCACGGACTGGCCGAGGACGCCTGCTACAGCGGCGGGCCAGCGGGCGCTGAGGCCTGGAGCTACGGACCCACCGCGCTTGTCGCGTTCTGCCGCGGCCTCGTCCACTACAAGCTCGGCGATGGCGTTCGGCAAGCAGAACAGCAACCCGCCGCCGGAAGGCCATTGGGGCAGAGAGTTCTGGGATATCGGCCGCGCCGAAGGTGCGCTGCAGGATGAACTGACCCAGGCGCTGCGCCTGGCGCGCAAAGAACTGCACGCCTGCCAGCGCGTCATCCACTACGCCGGGGGCTTCGATCCGGCCTACGTCAACGACGCCCAGACTGCACTCAAAGTCGCCGACACAGTGCTCGAAAAGACTCCCGCCTGAACAAGAACCTGCCGCCACCGGCGGCGTGGAGACCATCCCATGGAACATGCAAGCGAGTTTCTCGATGAGGAAGAGGTGGTGCGGGTGACCGGCTACCAGCTCCCGAGCAAACAGATCGCGTGGCTGGCCAATAACGGCTGGCAGTACACGCTCACCCGGGCCAGGCGGCCCATTGTCGGTCGGGTGTATGCCCGACTCAAGATGGCAGGCGTCAAGCCAACGGCAACGAATGCCACGGCTGAAACATGGACATTGGACTTATCGCGCGTGGGGTAACAGATGCGCACCAGGAAGGCATCGAACAAGGACCTGCCGCCGCGGATGTTGCGGCGGGTCCGCAAGCTGAAAAGCGGCAAGTTGTGGGTTGGGTACTACTACGATGGGAGGGATGCAGACGGGAAGCGGCAGGAAGTGCCGCTGGGGACTGACCTCGCAGAGGCCAAGTTGGAATGGGCGCGCCTGGAGCATAAGGCGAAGCCGAAAGTGATGGCGACGATGGGCGAGCTGTTTGACCGGTACGAGCGGGACATCATCCCGGGCAAGTCGCCACGCACGCAGAAGGACAACAAGTACGAGCTGGAGCGCCTGCGCAAGGCGTTCGCTGACGCGCCCATCGAGGCCATCAGCCCGCCGGTAATCGCCCAGTACCGGGACGCCCGCAGCGCAAAAACCCGGGCAAACCGGGAAATCGCCCTGCTCTCGCACGTTTTTACCATGGCCATGGAATGGGGGTTTGCCGAGCGCAACCCATGCCTGGCGGTTCGCCGCAACAAAGAGAAGGTGCGCGACTTCTACGCGGCTGACGAAATCTGGGATGCGGTGTATGCCGAAGGCGATCAGGGCCTGAAGGATGCCATGGACCTGGCCTACCTGGCCGGCCAGCGCCCTGCGGACACCCTGAAGTTCAGCACCGTCGACCTGGACGAGGACTACCTGTGGGTCGACCAGAACAAGACCGACAAGAAGTTGCGCATCCGGCGGCACGTCAACGGCGAACTGACCGGCCTCGGCCTGTTCATCGAGGCGCTGCTCGAGCGCCGCAAGCTTCAAGGTGTGCGCAACTCACGCCTCATTACCAACGACTCAGGCCTGCGTATGAGTTGGGAAATGCTGAGGAACCGCTTCAGCGAAGCGCGTGACAAGGCAGCTCGGAAGCTGACCGCCGATGGCAACACAGACCTGGCCACGAAGGTTCGGCAGTTCCAGTTCCGCGATATTCGACCGAAGGCAGCGTCGGAAATCGAGGACATCAGCCACGCCAGCCGGCTGCTTGGGCACTCCAAGGAGGAAATCACCAAGCGCGTTTATCGCCGCGTCGGCGAGGTGGTCAGCCCGACCAAGTAGCGGGCTGATGCGGAAACGATGCCTAAAGATGCGGAAACGATCCGGGTTTTCTGCGCACAAAGAAAAACCCCGCAGACGTTAATCTGCGGGGCTTTCGAATGGTGGAGGCCGAGGTCGGAATCGAACCGGCGTAGACGGATTTGCAATCCGGAGCATAACCACTTTGCTACTCGGCCTCAAAGGTCGGATCTAGCAGCTTGCGCTTCGCTATCTCCTTGAAACGCCGAACCTTTTTCAAAGTTTGCTGCGTTTCGATGGGCGCCATTATGTCTTCATTCCTTTAACCTTGCAACCCCCTGAACGAAAAAAAATTTCAACGGGTTCAAGGTGTTAGCGCAGACGGCCGAGTTTACTCCACAAGCCCACCACTGTGTTCTCCACGGTGCCACTGGCAGCCATGCCGATTCGCTCCTGCAGGCTCTTGCGTTCGGCGTAGTGCAGGTGGAACAGGTTGGCGTTGCGCGCGCGTTCGCTGAGGTACTCGTCGCTGGTCTGCAGCTCGTCTACCAGCTTGCGGTTGAGTGCCGCGACGCCCAGCCAGACTTCGCCGGTGGCCACTTCGTCGATGTGCAGCTGCGGACGATAGCGGGCAACGAAGTCCTTGAACAGCTGATGGGTGATGTCCAGGTCTTCCTGGAACTTCTCCCGGCCCTTCTCGGTGTTCTCGCCGAACACGGTCAGGGTGCGCTTGTATTCACCGGCGGTCAGCACTTCGAAATCGATGTCGTGCTTCTTCAGCAGGCGGTTGACGTTGGGCAGCTGCGCTACCACGCCGATGGAACCCAGTACGGCGAACGGTGCGCTGACGATCTTCTCGCCGATGCAGGCCATCATGTAACCGCCGCTGGCGGCCACCTTGTCGATGCACACGGTCAACGGGATGCCGGCCTGGCGAATGCGCGCCAGCTGCGATGCGGCCAGGCCGTAGCTGTGCACCAGGCCGCCACCGCTTTCCAGGCGCAGCACCACTTCGTCACGCGGGGTGGCGAGGGTCAGCAGCGCGGTGATTTCGTTGCGCAGGCTTTCGGTGGCAGAAGCTTTGATGTCGCCATCGAAGTCCAGCACGAAGACCCGGCCCTTTTCCTCGGCCTTGCCCTTCTTCTGCCGCTTTTCCGCCTTGGCCTGCTGCTTGCGCAGGGCCTTGAGCTGGGCCTTGTCGAGCAGGCCGGATTCCAGACGCTCGCGCAGATCCTTGTAGAACTCGTTCAGGCGGGTGACCTGCAATTGCCCACCCGATTTGCGCCGCCCCTTGCCGCGCAGCCCGGCGATGGCCGACAGCACTATCAGGATGGCGATGACCAGGGTGGCGGTTTTGGCGAGAAAGCTTGCGTATTCAGCAAGAAACTCCACGTTGACTCCTTAAAGACTTGCGCCACTACGGCGCGTAACTGTAGCAAGCATACCGTTGCGCCTGAGGTGCTGCCAGCCGTGGCAAACGCTGGCAACACCTTTCAAACAACCTTTTCAAACGCTTGTATGTTTTTTCGTTGACAGCCCGTGTGCCGCATCCTAACCTCGCAGCAACCTCCAACAGGCCGGAACCTTTCGTGGGCAACCTCTACCTGATCCGACATGGCCAAGCCTCCTTCGGCGCCGATGACTACGATGTCCTCTCGCCCGTGGGCGTGCGCCAGAGCCAGGCCCTGGGTGAGCACCTGGCCCAGCTCGGTGTAAGGCTGGACCGCTGCGTGGCAGGCGACCTGCGCCGCCAGCAGGATACCGCGCGCCTGGCCCTGGATGCATTGCACGCCAATGGCTGCCCGGTGCCGGCTGTTGAGACCGATGCAGCATTCAATGAGTTCGATGCCGATGGTGTGATCCGCGCCTTGTTGCCCGGGCTGCTGCCGCAGGAGCCCGACGCCCTGCACATCCTGCGCAATGGCGCGCAGCACCGCAGCGAGTTCCAGCGCCTGTTCGCACTGATGGTGCAGCGCTGGCACGATGGCGAACATGCCGACGATGGCCTGGAGACCTGGCAGGCGTTCACCGCCCGCGTGCAAGGCGGCCTGCAGCGCGTACTGGATGCCGCCGGTAGCGGCGACAATATCGCCATCTTCACCTCGGGCGGCACCATTGCCGCCCTGCTCCACCTGGTTACCCGTATTACCCCCGGCCAGGCGTTCGCGCTGAACTGGCAGATCATCAACACGTCGCTCAGCCAGCTGAAGTTCCGCGGCCGCGACGTGGCACTGGCTTCCTTCAACAGCCAGGCCCATGTGCAGCTGTTGAGGGCGCCGGAGCTTGTCACCTATCGATGAGCCCGGCTTGTTGTGTCCCTGCGGGGACGTGTAAATCACTCTATAAGGAATGCGCCATGACCTCCGTAGCTGATGCCGTCAAAAAGATGCAAGAGAAGTTCAACCCATCCGCTGCCGCCGGCCTGGACCTGGTGTTCGGCTTCAACATCACCGACGAAGACAAGCACTACGCGCTGATCGTCAAGGACGGCACCTGCGATCTGCAGGAAGGCGAAAACCCGGATGCCAACTGCACCCTGGTAATGGACAGCGAAACCCTGAAGGGTATCGTCAGCGGCGAAACCGACGGCATGCAGGCATTCATGGGCGGCAAGCTGCGCGTTGAAGGCGACATGATGCTGTCGATGAAGCTCAGCGAGCTGTTCCCGTCCTGAGGGCTGGAAATAGCGGATGATCAAAAAACCGAAGCCTGACCGGCTTCGGTTTTTTTTTGCCCGCCTGTTCGGACCCTATCGCCGGCAAGCCAGCTCCCACAGGTACAGCGTTGCACTCGAGGTTGTCGCTGTACCTGTGGGAGCTGGCTTGCCGGCGATAGCGGCAGTCGCTTCATCAAGGCAGTTGATCAGGCAGCAACACCCTCACCTATATGGCATCTGGCACGCTTGTCCCATCCCCGGCGGACCATTAGATTAGCCAATAGTCCTTGCGATCGAGAATAAGGAAAACGCATGACGCTCACCGACCAGTCCACCCAGGTACGCCCCGGCGAAGAACTCGACGCGGCTGTCATCGACCCTTACCTCAAAGCCAACATCCCCGGCCTGGATGGCCTGCCGAGCATCAGCCAGTTCCCTGGCGGCGCCTCCAACCTTACCTACCTGGTCAGCTACCCGGGCCGCGACTTCGTGCTGCGCCGTCCACCGTTCGGGCAGAAGGCCAAGTCAGCCCACGACATGGGCCGCGAGTTTCGCATCCTCAACCAGCTGAACAGCGGCTTCCCCTACTGCCCCAAGGCCTATGTGCACTGCACCGACAGCAGCCTGATCGGCGGCGAGTTCTACGTGATGGAACGGGTCAAGGGCATCATCCTGCGCTCGGACATCCCGGCCGAGCTGGACCTTGACGCCAACCGCACCGAGGCCTTGTGCAAAAGCTTCATCGACCGCCTGGTGGAACTGCACCAGGTGGACTACAACGCCTGCGGCCTGGCCGACCTGGGCAAACCGGAAGGCTATGTGCAGCGCCAGATCGAGGGCTGGACCAGCCGCTATGAAAAGGCCCTGACCCCTGACGCCCCGCGCTGGGAACAGGTGACCGCGTGGCTGCACGAGAAAATGCCCGCCGACCACCCGCGGCCCGGCATCGTGCACAACGACTACCGTTTCGACAACGTAATCCTCGATGCCGACAACCCCATGCGCATCATCGGTGTGCTGGACTGGGAAATGGCCACCCTCGGCGACCCGCTGATGGACCTGGGCAACAGCCTGGCCTACTGGATCGAGGCCGACGACCCGGCGCCGGTGCAGCTGATGCGTCGCCAGCCGAGCAACGCACCGGGCATGCTCACCCGCCGCCAGTTCGTCGATTACTACGCCGAGCGCGCCGGCATCCGCCTGGACAACTTCGATTACTACTATTGCTATGGCCTGTTCCGCCTGGCCGGCATCGTCCAGCAGATCTACTACCGCTATTACCACGGCCAGACCCAGGACAAGCGCTTCGCCCAGTTCATCCACATGAACCGCTTGCTGGAGCAGATGACCTTGCAGGTCATCGCCAAGTCCAGCCTCTGAGCCCCGACCTCGACGACGGATAACAAGGAAAACAGCATGTCCAAGACCCACCTGTTCGACCTCGACGGCAAGATTGCATTCGTTTCCGGCGCCAGCCGTGGCATCGGCGAGGCCATCGCCCACCTGCTGGCCCAGCAAGGTGCCCATGTGATCGTGTCCAGCCGCAAGCTCGACGGTTGCCAGCAGGTGGCTGACGCCATCATCGCCGCCGGTGGCAAGGCAACGGCGGTGGCCTGCCACATCGGTGAACTGGAGCAGATCCAGCAAGTGTTCGCCGGCATCCGCGAACAATTCGGGCGGCTGGACATCCTGGTCAACAACGCCGCTACCAACCCGCAGTTCTGCAACGTACTGGATACCGACCCAGGGGCTTTCCAGAAGACCGTGGACGTGAACATCCGTGGCTACTTCTTCATGTCGGTCGAGGCCGGCAAGCTGATGCGCGAGCATGGTGGCGGCAGCATCATCAACGTGGCGTCGATCAACGGGGTTTCACCCGGCCTGTTCCAGGGCATCTATTCGGTGACCAAGGCGGCAGTCATCAACATGACCAAGGTCTTCGCCAAGGAGTGCGCGCAGTTCGGGATCCGCTGCAACGCCCTGCTGCCAGGCCTGACCGACACCAAGTTCGCCTCGGCACTGGTGAAGAACGACGCCATCCTCAATGCCGCGCTGCAGCAGATCCCGCTCAAGCGCGTGGCCGACCCCAAGGAAATGGCCGGCGCCGTCTTGTACCTGGCCAGCGATGCTTCCAGCTACACCACCGGTACCGCACTCAATGTCGACGGTGGTTACCTGTCCTGATCAGGCTTTTACTGCAACCAGGGTGTAGCTCAGGGGCAGGCGTGCGGGCTGCTCGCGCAGGCGATATTCACCGTCGTCGCCCTTGACCATCTGCCCCGGCAGCGCCTCCCAGGGGATGCTCTGGTGCTCGACCAGGGCGGTCAGCTGCAGGCCGTGGGCCAGCAAGGCGCTGATCACCTCGCCCAGGCCGTGGTTCCACTCGTGGGTTTCGGTGTGGGAAAGGCGCTGCTCGGTTTCGACGTAGGTCTGGTCGTTGTGCCACACCGTCGGTTCTTCGTGCTCGAAATACGGGTATTCGAGTTGCAGGCGGTCCTGGTGGTCTTCGTTGACTGCCATCAGCATCGGGTGCCCGTCGCGCAGGAACAACCGCCCGCCCGGCTTCAGCAGGGCCGCGACTGTACGCGCCCACGGCTCGATGCGAGGCAGCCAGCAGAGCGCGCCGATGCCGGTGTAGACCAGGTCGAACGTGCCGGCCGGCAACACTTTGTCGGCGGCGTAGACGTCAGACTCGACATACGCGATGGGTGCCGCACAGCGCTGGGCCAGCGCCCGCGCCTCGGCCAGCGAAGCCGCGGAATAGTCCAGGCCACAGACCTTGGCGCCAAGGCGCGCCAGCGAGAGGGTATCGGTACCGATGTGGCACTGCAGATGGACGGCGTTGAGCCCGTCGATATTGCCAAGCAACGGCAGGTCGAAGCGTACGGTTTCGGAAAGGTGTTCGGGATGCTGGACGAGCCGTTCGACTTCGTAGTCGTTGGAAGCAGCGTGCAGCGGGGCACGTTCATCCCAGCTGGCGCGGTTGAGTTGCAGTGAGCGGTCCATGGTGTCTTCCTTGATTCGTGGGGGCTCATGCTAGCCTCCACCAATCTCCCTGCGACAGGACTGCCTTGCTAAAAATTGTAAAGCTCGCGCGGTCACTGTGGGAGCGGGCGTGCCCGCGAAGAAACAACGCGCTGGCTGGCACCGGCTACGCCGGTGTTCGCGGGCGCGCCCGTTCCCACCCGACCCCACAGAGCCCCTGCCAAGTCGCCAGCCGTTACAGGCAGGTCGCCGCCGCCGCCCGGCGCTGCAGGGCCACACCGTCGTTCTTCTGCGCGTAGTAATCCACCCGCGCCCCACCCGCCTGCGGGTACACATCCACGAACGCCTCGGCTTCACGGGTATACACCGTGAACCCACCCTGCTTGCGTGGTTCCAGATAACCACTGGCGTCGTCACCGAACACCTTCTCTTCCTGCCAGCTGAACTGGATGCACTGGGCCACCAGTTCCGGCGCCTTGTGCGAGTCGAGCTGCGTGGTCGGCTTGCCGCCGCGGGCCGTTTCCATGGTCGCAGAAGCACAACCGACCAGCATCAGCGCCGCGGCCATCGGCAGAATCGCACGCATGTTCCATCCTCAGGGTAAAAAAGAAGGCGACTCTAGCACTGGCAAGCATCGCGAGTGAATTGTCACGCGCAGGTGGCTGTCGCAGATAAGGCATTCCGCCACAAGGAGAACGTCATGAAATTGCACTACCTGCTGTTCGCCGCCCTTCCCTGCCTGCCCCTCGCTGCCACCGCAGCCCCCTCCGGCGAAGAAAGCATCACCGCGCCAGAAACCCACAACCGCGAGCTCAAGGTCGGCGACAAGGCACCCGACCAGTACAAACGCGATGACCAGGCAATCAAGGACTGGAAAACCAAGGGCCTGCCAGCGCCGGAAAAGGAAAGCCACTGGGTAAACATGGGGGGGCGCTACGTGCTGGTGCAGATCACCAACGGCGTGGTGCTGGCAATTCAGCCAACCCACTGATTCCACATTTCCCCCGCCGCTCATCGCTGGCACGACAAATTTTTGCCTGCCAGCGAAACCAAATGGATCCTTTCCAGTCTCAGAGGGTGTGCCGTAAACCTTTGCGGATCAAGGACCTATATCGTGATGACCCGTCTTGCAAGCCTTTCGCTGATTGCCGTTGTCCTGCTGACCGCAGGGTGCCATAGCCATCGCTACCATGACGACGACGATGGCTGGCGTGACCGTGATCGCGATCGTGGCCATCGCCACCACCATCGGCATGACCGCGACGACGATGATGACAATCGTCAATACCGTGGTGACCGCTACTACCGCTGAAGCGTCTTTTTCAACCCTGGCCCGCCGCCCGTTGCGCGGCACCTTAACCTGATGATTCCTTTGAGGTTCGTATCATGCGTCTGACTCTGCCTTCCCTTGCCCTTGGCCTGCTGCTGTGCCAGGGCGCTTTCGCCGGTGACGGTACCGCCGCCATTGGCGGTGGCCTGGGTGGTGTTCTGGGTAACGTTGTCGGTCAACAGATCGGCGGCAAAACGGGGGCGGCCATCGGCGCCGGCCTCGGCGGCGCAGCCGGCAGTGCGGTAGGTGCACGCAAGGGCAACCGTACCGAAGCCGCCATCGGCGGTGGCCTGGGTTCGGCCGGCGGTTCGCTGCTGGGTGGCGCGGTAGGCGGCAAGACCGGCTCCACCGTGGGCGCTGGCCTGGGTGGCGCAGCCGGTGGTGCCATCGGCAACCACCTGGGCGACAACAACGGCAAGCACCGCCGTCACCGTCACTGATCCGGTGACCTGAGGGGCTGCGCAGCCCATCGCCGGCAAGCCAGCTCCCACCTCGACCGCATTGACCTCAAGCCATGCGCAGTCATTGTGGGAGCCTGGCTTGCCAGCGATGGGCCGCCTAGCGGCCCTTTTTGTTGCAGCACATCAACACACCCTTCACCGCAATCCGGCACACTGGCTGCTACTGTCTATCGTGCCCCCGTGTGAAGGAACACCCCCTCCCCATGAACCAAGAGCTGCTCTGGGTCCTCGGCCTGCTGGCCATCGTCATCACCCTGTTCGTCATCAACCGCCCGCGCATGGACGTGGTCGCGCTGCTGGTGATCCTCGCCCTGCCGCTGTCGGGCATTCTCACCGTGGAGCAGGCGCTGGCCGGTTTCAGTGACCCCAACGTGGTGTTGATCGCCGCCCTGTTCGTGATCGGTGAAGGCCTGGTGCGCACCGGCATTGCCTACCGTATCGGCGAATGGATGAGCGAGCGGGCCGGCAACAGCGAGGCGCGCCTGCTGGTGTTGCTGATGGTGGCCGTGGCAGGGCTGGGTTCGATGATGAGCTCCACCGGCGTGGTAGCCATTTTCATTCCGGTGGTGCTGAGCATCGCCGCACGCCTGCAGCTATCACCCGCCCGCCTGATGATGCCGCTGGCTTTCGCCGGCCTGATCAGCGGCATGCTCAGCCTGGTGGCCACACCGCCGAACGTGGTGGTGCACAGCGAACTGGTGCGCCATGGCGAAGCGGGCTTCAGCTTCTTCAGCTTCACCCCGTTCGGCCTGGTGGTACTGGTGCTTGGCATCGGCTACATGCTGCTGACCCGGCACTGGCTGAATGGCGAAGTGCGCAAGGACGGCCGCGTGGAAAGCCGCCGCACCCTGCTGGACCTGGTGCTGGATTACAAACTCAACGGCCGCGAACGGCGCCTGCGCATCCGCCCCCACTCGCCGCTGATCGGTCATACCCTGGGCGAGCTGGAGCTGCGCACCCGGCATGGCGCCAACGTCATCGGTATCGAGCGCCAGCACAAGTTCACCACGCGGGTGATCGCCGCCGACTCCAGCACCGTGCTGCATCAGGGCGATGTGCTGCTGCTCGACCTGTTCGCCAACCGCGACGACCTGCGCAGCCTGTGCCAGACCATGCAACTGGAGCCGCTGCACTTCAAGGCCGCCTACTTCATCGACCAGTCCCAGGAGCTGGGCATGGCCGAGGTATTGCTGCCACCAGGCTCGAAACTGCTCGGCAAGAGCATCCTCGAACTGGCCTTCCGCACTCGCTTCGACCTCAACGTGGTGGGCTTGCGTCGCGAGCAGGTGGCGATCGAAGAACAGCTGGTGGAAGAAAAGCTGCGCCTGGGCGACACCTTGCTGGTAGTCGGCCCGTGGAAAGCCGTGCGCCAGTTGCAAGGCAAGCCCAAGGACTTCCTGGTACTGAGCCTGCCCGCGGAAATCGACATGGTCGCGCCCGCCCGCACCCGCGCACCACAGGCGCTGCTGAGCCTGGCGGTGATGGTCGGGCTGATGGTCAGCGGCGCGGTACCCAATGTGATTGCCGCCCTGATCGGCTGCCTGCTGATGGGCGCAGGTCGCTGCATCGACATGAACAGCGCCTACCGGGCCATCCACTGGCAAAGCCTGGTGCTGATCGTCGGCATGCTGCCCTTTGCCCAGGCACTGCAGAAAACCGGCGGCATCGACATGGCGGTGGGCGGCCTGGTCAGCGTGCTGGGCGGTGCCGGCCCCAGCGCCATCCTCGCCTGCCTGTTCGCGGTCACGGCGGTGATCGGCCTGTTCATCTCCAACACGGCCACTGCAGTACTGATGGCCCCCGTGGCCGTCAGCACCGCCACGCAGCTGGGCATGTCGCCCTACCCGTTTGCCATGACCGTGGCGCTGGCCGCCTCGGCGGCGTTCATGACGCCGGTGTCATCGCCGGTCAACACGCTGGTACTGGGCCCGGGACAATACCGCTTCGCCGACTTCGTCAAAGTCGGCGTGCCGTTCACCGTACTGGTGATGCTGGTAACCGTGTTAATGGTGCCATGGTTCTTCGGGCTGTGAGGTGACACATCTTGAATGAAGGCAATTTGGCATTATCTCGACCGATCGCGGCAGATTGACATCAAGTCCTCTGACGAAACACACTTATGCGCAATTGCCCCAGGTGCTTCAAGCCGTTGTCCTGGATTTCGTTTCCGCTTTGCCGGTCGAGCCCATGGTTTTTCCAGCCCAATCGCGCTTGTTGCACTACGTCGTTCTACTCGGCCTGACCTTCGCCCTGACGCTGGGCGGCATCCTCGCCCGCCCGATCGAATCCCTGTCGCTGTTCTGGCCGGTCAACGCGGTATTGGCCGGCGTGCTGCTGCGCTACCCCCGCCAGGCCACGCTGACGGGCTTTGCCCTGGTCTGGCTGGCCATGGTCGGCGCCGACCTGCTGTGTGGCAGCGCCTGGGTACCGGCCCTGTGGTTCAACCTGTGCAACCTGGGCGTGGTGGTCACCCTCTGGCTGCTGCTCTCGCGCTTGCCGCGCCTGCACCGGCGCATGCGTACCCCCCACGGCGTGCTCAGCGTGTTCGGCGCCTGTGCCGCCGGGGCGATAGTGGCGGCCAGCATGGCGGCGGCAATGGCCGCGCCGTGGTTCGAACAGTCCTTGCGCGCCACTTGGCTGGCCTGGTTCAGTGAACAGTTCTCGACCAGCGTGCTGGTGCTGCCAGTGCTGCTGACGGCGCCCTCGGCGCGAGCCCTGGTGCGCGGTGGCGCCCAGGCCATCCGCCTGGCGCCGTTGTTGATGCTGCTGGCCTCGCTGGCGTCCAGCATTGCCTTCGGCGGCCCCGGGGCCATTGCCTTCCCGATTGCCGCGCTGCTGTGGTGCGCCTGGACTTATTCACCGTTCCTGGTCTCACTGCTGACACTCACCGCCGGCAGTACGCTGATCGTGGCGGTGGCGCAAAACCTCATGCATTTCAGCGTGCCGCAAAGCGAGCCCGGGGTAACCACGCTGATGTCGGCGCGCCTGGGCATCGCCATGCTGGTGCTCGGGCCGCTGGTGGTGGCCTGCGTCAGCCAGGCCAACCGCAGCCTGATGGCCCGCCTGGCGCATCAGGCCACCATCGACCACCTCACCGGCGTGCTCACCCGCAGCGCCTTCACCCGCCGCGCCAACGCGCTGCTGGAAAGCCGCCAGCAACACGCCCAGGCGCTGCCGCTGACCCTGATGATGCTGGATATCGACCACTTCAAGTCGATCAATGATGCCCACGGCCATGCGGTCGGTGACCAGGTGCTGCGCCAGTTCGCCGGCACCCTGCAGGACCAGTTGCACGATGGTGAACTGTTCGCTCGCCTGGGCGGCGAGGAATTTGTCGTGGTCCTACCGGGCCTCGCGCCAGATCGGGCCAAGTTCACTGCCGAGCGCCTGCGCCGCGCGGTGCAGGACCTGCATGTGATGCAGGCCGGCCAGTCCCTGCAGATTACCGTCAGTATCGGCCTGGCCGGTTGTGCCGCCGACATGCCGGCCCCCACCCTCGATGAACTGCTGGCACGCGCCGACCAGGCGCTGTACCGCGCCAAGGCCCATGGCCGCAATCGCGTCGAACAGGCCGAGCCACAACGCCAGGCGATGTGAACTAGCCACCCAGCAGGTCCCACGTCAACTTGGCGATCAGCACGCACAAGAGCACCAGGAACAACCCACGCACAAAGCCCGCGCCCTTGCGCACCGCCAGCCAGGTACCGGTCAGCGCGCCGAGGATGTTGCAAGCCGCCATGGGCAAGGCGATGGCGTACAGCACATTGCCTGATGGCACGAAGAACACCAGCGCCGCCAGGTTGGTGGCGATG
Organism: Pseudomonas sp. B8(2017); assembly: GCF_002113575.1. Lineage (NCBI taxonomy): Bacteria > Pseudomonadati > Pseudomonadota > Gammaproteobacteria > Pseudomonadales > Pseudomonadaceae > Pseudomonas > Pseudomonas sp. B8(2017). Next base: position 20,546 of record NZ_NEIO01000033.1, read on the forward strand.
TTCACCACCTTGGCCGACGCCGAGGCGTGCAGGAAGTCCAAAGCGAAGAAGCGGATGAACAGGAAGATCAGGAAGCTGCCGGTGCCCGGCCCGAACAGGCCATCGTAAAAGCCGATCGCACCACCGATCAGCACCGCCAGGCACTGCTCCTTGCGGCCGATCCTTGTGGGTTTGTGCAGCGTGCCGAAGTCCTTCTTGCAGAAGGTGTAGATGGCCATCAGCACGATCAGCACCAGTACCGCCGGGCGCATCACGCTGGGCGGCACCAGCGACACCGTGGCGGCACCGGCGAACGACATGACGAAGGCACTGAGCGCGGCCGGCACGATCAACCCCCAGTCCAGCGTCACCCTGCGGATGAACGAACGCGCAGCGAAGGCCGTGCCACACACCGACGCCAGCTTGTTGCTACCGAGCAATGCCGCCGGTTGCGCGGTGGGCAGCACGTTGAACAAGGCCGGGATCTGGATCAGCCCACCGCCACCTACGGCGGCGTCGATCAGCCCAGCGGCGAAGGCGAACACGGAAAGCACAGCGATATCCATCATGACGCGGTTCCAGGCAGTGAAGACGCTGCAAGGCTAATCAAAGTGCCGCGCTTGTGTTGAAATGCCATATTGCGAAAACTGCAACGAGGAGCAGGCAATGGCATTGGACATGCTGCGGGAAATCCAGGCGTTCGTCAGCGTGGCGCACAAGCGCAGCTTCGTCGCCGCCGCACGCGCCCTGGGGCGCTCACCCAGCGCGGTCACCCGCGCGGTACAAACCCTGGAAGACAACGCCGGGAGCAAACTGCTCAACCGCAACGCCAATGCCGTGACCCTGACCGAAGCCGGCGAGCGCCTGCTGCCACACGCCGAACGCTTGCTGGATGTGCAACGTGATGCCGCCGACGAACTGGCCGCGCTCAGCGGCAGTGCACAAGGCTGGATCCGCTTCGCCGTGCCGCAGGTACTGGGTGAACATGTACTGCCCCAGGTGCTGGCCGAGTTTTCCCGCTGCCACCCCCAGGTAACCCTGGACGTGCAGTACAGCGACGGGGCTCTGGACCCGCTGCAAGGCAAGTTCGACTTCGTGGTGCGCGGTGCCTTTCCGCAGTCGAGCGAGCTGATCGGCTACCCGCTGTGGGATTACCAGCGCCACCTGTATGCAAGCCCTGAATACCTGGCCCTGGCCGGCACGCCACAACAACCCGAGGACCTCGAAGGCCACGCGCTGATCCTGCACACTGCCCCGCGCATCCTCAAGGCCTGGCACTTCTGCCGCGACGGCCAGATCACCAGCCTGCGCCCCAGGCCCAGGCTGCGCCTGGACTCAGGTGACGCGGTGTACCACAGCACCCTGGCCGGCGCCGGTATCGCCCGCCTGGCCGCCTGGGTCGGCGAAGCGCAGGTCAAGGCCGGGCGGCTGGTGCGGGTATGCCCGCAGTACCGCCTGACTTCCAGCAACGGCCAGGACCCGCAGATGCATGCCGTGTACCCCGCCGGCGAACTGCCGGCGCGGGTACGCGACCTGCTGGCTGCCCTGCGCCGCGCAGGCCTGGCCTACTGAAACAACGCCCTGAAACGGCTGTTCAAATTCTGCTCAATTTAACAGAGCCCGCCACAGGCCTGGCTTGCAGCACTTTATCCACAGACCTACCCACGTTTTTTGTGGACAGTTTTCCCAGTGCAAAGAACGACTTATCGTACAAATCGGTAGGGTGAATCGGCCAACAATGAAGAGGAATGGGCCCGCCCGAAGGACAAGCAGGCCGCGAGGGATATAGGTGGTTAACGTCAGCTTGGCGGAATGGTGCCAAGAATACCGATCAGAATGGTCAGCAGCAGAAAACCACCCAGGAATAGCGCGAGCTTGCCCATTGGAACCTCTACAAGTGTGATGCGGGAATGGGCATATTGTCGGGCTTGGGCTGATACCGTTACAGATTCAGGTTTATGGAAAAAAAGCGGATCAGATGTGAGGCACCGGTTCTTTTGTGGGAGCGGCCTTGCGTCGCGAAAGGGCCGCGCAGCGGGCCCAGGGTTTCGATGCATCCCGCAAAATTGCCGGGGCCGCTTTGCGGCCCTTTCGCGACGCAAGGCCGCTCCCACAAGAGCTGCGTACTTGGAGCGAACGCGTATATCAAGTCAGTTGCTGAAGCTTCTGCGCAGGCAACCAGCCGTACTCGTCGTTGCCATGGCGCCTGCACCAGACCCAGCCATTGAGCGGGCGCACCATCTGCACCAACTGCCCTGGGTCGGCATCCAGTTCATGCGCCGAGTAGTGGTCCAGCGCCCTGCCCTGGCACACGCTGAGCCGCTCGATCAGTTGGGCCGGCACCCAGCCGGGCTCCTGGCCGGTGCAGGTGCACAGGTACCAGTCCTGCCAACCTGGCTCGCCCTCGTAGCGTGGGCCAATGTTCAGCAAGGTGCCCTTGGCGAAGCGGATGGGCCGCGGGTACTCACTGCGGTGAGGTTCAATCACAACGTAATGCATAGGCCTCTCCTTGGCCGGAAAACTTATCGATCGTAGCAGAAGCGGCAAAACCCGCTGCCAGCCGGTGTTTGTATCTTCATGTGTACAAATTGAGACCTGATACACAAGAACGTTTCCTACGGGCAGCGCGGACACATCCGCGATACAGCCGTCATCTTTACTGGCACCCATCAACCCGCACCGATGGCTTCGCCAAGGAGATGCCCAATGTCTGCCCGCCACTCGACCACCGCCCTGCCACGCCGCTTCAGCCGTACGCTGCTCGCCTGTGCCCTGCTGCCACTTGGCCTGCTGGCGGCGAACATGGCCACGGCTGCACCACAGCAGCCCCAGCCAGCCGCCGCAGCGGCGGATGACTTCGGCCCGCTGAAACACGTCAACGCTGGCGTGCTCGATGTGGCTTACGTAGAGCAAGGCCCGGCCGATGGCCCGGTGGTGATCCTGCTGCATGGCTGGCCGTATGACATTCACAGCTTCGAGCAAGTTGCACCCGCCCTGGCGGCAAAAGGCTACCGGGTGTTGGTGCCCTACGTACGTGGTTACGGGCAGACCCGCTTCCTGTCTGCGGCAACCCCACGCAATGCCCAGCCCTCGGCACTGGCCAGCGACGTGATCGCCTTCATGGATGCGCTGCATATCCAGCGTGCCGTGCTCGCCGGCTTCGACTGGGGCGCACGCACCGCCGACATTGTCTCGGCGCTGTGGCCAGAGCGGGTTAAGGCACTGGTATCGGTCAGCGGCTACCTGATCAGCAGCCAGGAAGCCGCCAAGGCCCCCCTGCCCCCCAGTGCCGAGTTGCAGTGGTGGTACCAGTACTACTTCGCCACCGCGCGCGGCCAGGCCGGCTATGAAAAGAACCGCCATGCCTTCGCCAAGCTGATCTGGCAAACCGCCTCGCCCAAGTGGGCCTTCGACGACGCCACCTTCGAGCGCAGCGCCAAGGCCCTGGACAACCCCGACCAGGTGGCGATCACCGTGCACAACTACCGCTGGCGGCTGGGGCTGGCCCAGGGCGAAACACGCTACGACCCGCTCGAGGCCAAACTGGCCAGCTTCCCCAGCATCGGCGTACCGACCATCACCCTGGAAGGCGACGCCAACGGCGCCCCGCACCCGCCAGCCGAAGCCTATGCGCAGCGCTTTACCGGCAAGTACGAGTACCGACTGATCAGCGGCGGCATCGGCCACAACCTGCCGCAGGAAGCGCCGCAGGCGTTCACCCAGGCGGTGGTGGATGCGGACCACCTGTAGCTTGCGGGGCGGCAATTGCTACATAAGGTTTCGAAAGGAGCGGCAGGCCCTGGTTTGAGCCGCGTCGAGGGCCTGCATTGTCGAAAACCGGTTGTGCCCAGCTACCGCGCGGTGTTTAGGCGAATTTGAAAGACACGATTTGAAATGCGGCTTGTAGGATCTTTTACCTCGCAATGTAGGAAGAATCGAAGCAGTGAGATTTGCCTGTATGAAACATCAGTTTCTCCAGCAAATTCGAGCTGCTACGGTCCAGTTTTCCTACAACGGCACGGATGCCTACAGCGTGAGAAAAGCATGGATCCGTTCAATACCTCGGCCCTGAAGCTGCAGAAGAATTTGCTTAACCTGCGCCTTGAGCGTGATCGCCTGAGAAGGGAGGGCAAGGACAAGGAAGCGGACGAACTCGCGGCACCGATCGCGCGGATGGAGGCAGCTATTCAAAAGCTGCCGGATGGCATGAAGCCGGTGACCCTGCAGTAAAACCTGTGGGAGATGTCTAGCGAGACCCGGACTTTGCGCCAAGCCATGAGAGGTGTGTTGCCTGTGCTGGCCCTTTCGCGGGCACGCCCGCTCCCACAGGATCTTCACAGTACTCAAGACTTGCAAAGGATCTGTAGGAGCGGGCGTGCCCGCGAAAGGGCCAGCACAGGCAGTCGAGAAACTTGAGAGGATTCAACAATAACCACAGAAGACACCTGACTCACCATCGGCAAGCCCACTCTGACGGCCTACAGCCTGAGCGTCACGCCCTTCATCGAAACAGGCCGCCGGGGGAACCCCGCAGCGGCCTGGCGGCCGCCGCGGGGCGTGGCTCATTGCCCGGAGTGGTCGATCTTGATGGTTGGATCGCCACCACTGACCAGCGAACTGACCGTGGTGTTCGACCAGTTCACACCTTCAAGCTTGATCGACACGTCAGCGCTGCTGGTGTCACCGCCGGGTGTGAACTTGCCCTGGGTGCTGACCTGCAAGGTCGACTCGCCATCGACCGTGGTGATCTTCAGGTAGCTGTCGATGGCCGACAGCGATTCGCCCTGCAGCAGGGCACTCAGGTCCAGGCGGTCGCCTTCTTCAGCATTGAAGTTCCTGACCACGTCATGGCCGGTATCACCTGCCGTCCACACGAAGGACTCGGCGATGCCGCTGCTGCCGGTGACGGTGCTGTCCCCTGCCCCCACGAACACGATGTGGTCCTCGCTGCCAAGCAGGGACGTGGAGGCGCTGTCCGATGTGTCGCTCGCCATCAGCGACATCGTGCTCATCGACGCCGACGAGGCTGCATCACCATGGGATGTCACCACGAACGAGCTGCTTGCCGAATCACCATCGTGGTCGGTGCCGATGACATGGACCGTGAAGTTCAGGTCGCTGGCAGGTTTCTCCTCTACATAGGTCAGTTTGGTGAAGGTGGTGTCAAGCGTACTCTTGCTCGGTGCAGCCAGGGTAATCGTGTCGAAGGCGTGCCCGGCAAGGCCCGCGAAATCACTGGCCAGAATCTTTATGGACTCGGAGCCAGAGGTGATGGTGTAAGTCTTCGTTGCTTCATGCACAACACCATTGGCGTCCTTGTAGGAGGCAATGATATCGACGTCACCGCTGACCTGAAGCCGCGCAATGCCTAGCGTGACCTCTTTCATCGAGACGGCGTGCTGCAGGGCATCGGTGAACGCCACGGAGAACTTTTCGTTGGCAGAGAAGTGGTTGTTACCCACCCCCAGCCCATTGCCGACGTTGATCGTCGGCTTCCCTGTAGCACTGGCCAAGGCTTCGAAGGTGGCCGTTATGCCACTGTTGAAAGTGACGGGCAGGGTTGAGGTATTCCCGGATTTCAAACTTTCCAGGTTGAACGTATCTCGGCTACCTTCGCGCACGGCGTTCTGGGTGACGGTGTAGTGCCCATCCGCTCCCAAGGCAAGCGTGAACACCTTCGTGGTACCGTCGAAGACTTCCACCGTGATGCCGCTTGCATCCGTTGCCTTACTGCTCCAGCCCGAAGGCAGGCCAACGATGGTGCCGAACTTCAGCGTGCCCACGCCATCGCCGCCCGCCAGGAAGTGCGTGTCGCCAACCGCCGTGTAACCGACAGTGTTCCACATGCCGGCATTGTCACTGGTGGCGAAGGTCGGGCTGTCGTCTTCGACGCTGATCGTCAGCGTGCCGGTCGATGAGGTGCTGCCGTCGGAAACGCTGACACCAACGTTGAGGGACAGTACATCCTCGGCCGCCTGGTTCGGATGGTCGAGCGGCCCCTTCAGCTCCACGGTGTAGTTGCCAGCGTTGTCGATCCTGATTTCGATCACGTCCTTGCCACCGGCCGTGCCGGTCAGGGTCTTGCCGCCATTGGACAACGCCCATTGCACACTCTGGCCAGAGGACGTCAGCGCTGTCGATGGTGCTGCCAGGCTGACCGAGAGGTTGGTCGAGGGCGTATCGATATCGCTGACCGTCAGCTTGCCAGCGTACAACTTGCTGTCGCTTTGGTCGGCTAGTGAACCGACGGTATCTTTGTTCCCGCCGATCAGCCCCTCCTCGGACACCAGCGCGCCCCCCGAAGTGATGGTTGGCGTGGCATTGGTCATGCCCACCGCAACGCTGGCGCCCGGGACCAGGTTCTCGAACACCTTGCTACCCGTGCCATTCTGCGTGATCTGGTCGATGCCCACGGACACGCTGCCACCACCCACGAAGACACCGTCGGGAATGGCACCTTTCACCGTGCCGGTGGTGCTGCCCGCCGCCACCATGATGGTCAGGCCATTGTCCAGCTTGATGGTCAGGCCGCCATGGTTGCTTGCGCTCATGCCAGCCGGCGCTTCCAGATTGACCGTGTAGGTCACCTCCTGGCCCTTGGCTGCCGGGTTGGGCGAAGCGCTCAGCACGACCGTCACGGTGTTGATGGTGTCGGTGACCGTGAGGGTCGTGGTGGCACTGGTGTTCAGGTTTTCGAAGTTGTGGTTGCCTGCATTTGTCACGCTGATGGTCTGGGTTTCGCCGTCACGGAATACGTCATCGCTCTGGGCCACAAACGGTGCGGTGGTCGCGGTGGTGGCGTCCTTGGCGAAGGTCAGGGTCTGGCCGTTGCTCAGGGTGACGGTGAAGGCCTGGCCTGCCGGGTGGCTCAGGGTGCCGGTGATGGTTGTGGTGTGGCCTTCCTGCACGGCATTGCCGGTGAGGGTCAGCGTCACTTCATCGCCGCCATTCGGCGTGCCTGGGGTGCCAGGGTTGCCTGGAGTACCCGGTTCGTCGGTGATCTGCAGAGTGACC
>NZ_NEIO01000034.1:0-26202 GCF_002113575.1 Pseudomonas sp. B8(2017)
GCCCGAGATGGCATCGCGGAACTCACCGTCGATGAACGCCTGGGTACGCAGTTGCAGTTCGGCGGCGAGGGCCGCGTATTGTTGCTTGCTCAGCAAATCAGCCATTGTGTGTTCCCTTTGACAGTGTTGTTTCAGATCAGCCCAGCGATGCCGCCTGCTGCAAGTTCAGCGAGCGTGTTTCCGGTGCCAGGGCCCAGGACATGAACAGGCCGACGAACGAGACCAGTGCGGCGATGTACATGGTTTGCGCGATCCCCAGCGAATCCAGCGACAGGGGCACCAGGTAGGTGCCGACTGCCGCACCGATGCGTGACACGGAGGTACCGACGCCCACGGCGAAAGTACGGATTTCGGTCGGGAAGATTTCGTTGGGGTAGACCAGCACCAGTACCTGGGCGCCGCCGATGAACAGCGCGTAGGCGGCAAACAGCATGAGAATGACCAGGCCTGGGCTCGCATGGAAAATGCCCAGGCACAGCAGGGCCAGGCCTGAGAGCAGGAAGCTGCAGTTGAGCATGGTGCGACGGTCGATCAGGTTGATGATGCGTGTGGCTATCATGCAGCCGAAGACGAAGAACAGGGTGATCAGTGCCGAGCCCAGGGAGGCGATATCACCTTTCAGGTTGAGTGCGCCGAGTACCTTGGGGGCGAACGAGTACACCGCAAAGACCGGAATGATGGAGCATGTCCAGAAGCTGACGATGAACAGCATCCGCTTGCCGTAGCCCGAGTGCAGCAGGTTGGCGAAGGTCAGGCTGCGGGTGTTTTGTTCCTCGGGCAGGTTGTGCAGGCCGAAATCGCTGCCATACACCGCCTTGATCACGGCCTCGGCTTCGGCATCGCGGCCTTTGCTCAGCAGCCAGCGGGGTGATTCCGGGGTGCCCAGGCGCACCACGAACAGGAACACCCCCACCAGCGCGGAGCTGGCCAGCACCAATGGCCAGGCATCAGCACCCAGGGTGCGCAGCAGCAACTCCCCGAACAGGTAGGCCGACGCAGCACCGGCGAACCATAACAGGGTCAGCATGGCCAGGCGTGAGCCGCGGTACTTGCGCGGCATGAATTCGACGAGCATGGACGTGGCCACCGGGTATTCGATGCCTACGCCAATGCCGATCAGCAACCGTAGCAGGAACATGCCCATTGCCGTATCGACCCACAAGTGGGCGAGCGAGGCACCGATGAACAGCAGCGGACCGATGAAATACACCTTGCGCCGGCCCAGGTGGTTGGTAAGCCAGCCACCGAGAAACCCACCGAAGAACACGCCAATCAGGGACGCAGCGGCGATCAGGCCTTCCCAGAACGTACTCAACTGCAACGTCGCCGATATATGCGCCAGGGCGACGCCAATCACGCACAGCACATAACCGTCGGCAAAACCGCCACCGCCTGAACGGACAGTCAGCGACTTGTGAAACTTGTTGAGGGGTACATCTTCAACCGTGAGTACAGGACTTATCATTCTTGTCTCCTTTGAAATTCATGGCAGTTGCAATGTTCGGGGTGCCCGGGTTGCACGCGACAGATGTTGTGGTCTTGTTTCTGTCTTGCCCGGGGAAAAGGCTTGGCTCCCATACAGCGGGTCAAGTTGAAAAGTGGGGGCGAAGTGTGGGCAACGGCCGTTGCGCCATTACGGCGTCAAATTTCGTAGCCAACTTCTGAAATGGTTGGCGGCCAGTGCCGAGGGGATGCGCCAGGAAGCTACCGTCGATCCGGTAGACCGGCTGGGGCCGGCGGAGGGCAGCACCCTCCGCCGTGGGCGTCAGAGGATCCTGTTCGACGCCGCTTCGGTCAGCCGCCTGGTCATCAGGTCGCAGTACCAGTCGACGAACTGGCACACGCCACTTTCGATGATCGAAGAGAACGGGCCGGGGATGTAGGCGGGGGAGGTCACGCCCACCTGGGTACCTTCGACCAACCGCCGGTCCTGGTCGTTGGTCGCCATCCAGACCTTGGTCAACCGGTCAATGTCGTAGTCGACACCTTCCTGTGCGTCCTTCGGCACCAGCCATTTGGTGGTGACGACGGTTTCACCTGGGCCTACCGGCAGCACGCGGAAACTCAAGGCGTGGTCGCCGAGGAAGTGGTTCCAGGTAGAGGGGTAGTTGAAGTAGAGCAGGGCGCCAATATTCTCCACGCCACTGCGGTCCAGGCGCTGGGCCACGGCCGGCTTGCCGTCCATGGTGTAGCTGCTGGCACCTGGGTTGAGCGGGATGCGGGTCATGCGGAACTGGCCATTGGGGTCCATGACCAGGCGGCTGGCGAGGCCGGCTGCCTCGAGCGTATTGCAGTACTCGGCAAATACCGGGTCTTCTGCATTGCCGTCGCCGCGTACGGAGGCCAGCTCCGTATAGCTGCACAGCAGTTCGGGGTGGGTGCCGTCGCAGTGATAACACTCGCGGTTGTTTTCGAAGACCAGCTTCCAGTTGCCCTTTTCCACCAGGTGGGATTCGAACGCGACCTTGCAGTCTTCAAGGTAGTGAGGGCCAATGAACGGTGAAACGGCACTGCGGAACTTTTCGAAGTCCGGTGCTTGCCTGGCGACGCAGACATAGATGTAACTGTGCACGATTTCGCAGTGCACGGGAGCAAGCTCATGCTCGGACGGGTCGAAGTCGGTACCCATGTTGCCGGCATACAGCAACTTGCCGTCCAGTTCGAATGTCCATTTATGGTACGGGCATACCAGCTTGGCCACTTTGCCCTTGGCTTCGGTACAGACTTTGGAGCCCCGGTGGCGGCAGGCGTTATGGAAGGCACGTATTACACCGTCCTTGCCGCGCACTACGACAACCGGGTATTCACCGATTTGCAGCGTCAGGTATTCGCCCGGCTTTTCCATTTCGAAAGTGTGGCCGGCGAAGATCCATTCCTTGTACCAGATGTGCTCGAGGTCCTGCTGATAGAGCACCGGGTCCATATAGGCGGCGCCCGGCAAACCGTGTTGCGGCTTGCGTTGTTTGATCAAGTCTAATCCAGCGGTGTGATTGTGCATTTTTATATGTACTCCTTAAACAACAACGCTTTGCAACAAGCCTTATCCACGACGCGCACGAGCACGCCAGCGAATGAACTACCGGGGCGGTTGAACATGCGCTGAAAACGTTGAGTTTTATCGTTGCCTTTATTCAGTCTAGAGAGCAGGTCATGACAGCGAAATCAATTTTTAGTGGGGCGCTTTGATAACCAAATCTCATGGTGCCTGTGAGATCGAGCACCGCGTCACCTGCTTCGCGGACATGCCCGCTCCCACAGGTACGGCGTAGGCGTCGGGCTCGCGCTGTACCTGTGGGAGCGGCTTTAGCCGCGAACACCGGCAGAGCCGGTGCCATCCACCGCGTCGCCTGCTTCGCGGGTGAACCCGCTCCCACAGGTCCGGCGCAGGCTTCGGGCTCGCGCTGTACCTGTGGGAGCGGCCGTGGCCGCGAACACCGGCGCAGCCGGTGCCATCCACCGCGTCGCCTGCTTCGCGGGTGAACCCGCTCCCACAGGTCCGGCGCAGGCTTCGGGCTCGCGCTGTACCTGTGGGAGCGGCCGTGGCCGTGAACACCGGCGTAGCCGGTGCCATCCACCGCGTCGCCTGCTTCGCGGGTGAACCCGCTCCCACAGGTCCGGCGCAGGCTTCGGGCTCGCGCTGTACCTGTGGGAGCGGCCGTGGCCGCGAACACCGGCGCAGCCGGTGCCATCCACCGCGTCGCCTGCTTCGCGGGTGAACCCGCTCCCACAGGTCCGGCGCAGGCTTCGGGCTCGCGCTGTACCTGTGGGAGCGGCCGTGGCCGCGAACACCGGCGCAGCCGGTGCCATCCACCGCGTCGCCTGCTTCGCGGGCATGCCCGCTCCCACAGGTACTGCGCAGGCTTCGGGCTCACGTTGTACCTGAGGCAGCCTTGTGCTGCGAAGCGCCGCGTGAACGGCGCTCGATCTCACAGGCGCCAAACATTTCCAGACCTGCACCTGCTGCTAACAATTTTTTGCAATTCATTACATTTCTGCTTGATTTCATTTTGCCTCCCTGCTGTAGAATTGACGGGCTCGGTTGTTCGTCAGCCATTTTGTTGTTTTTTTGACGCTATTCATCGAGCCTCAGCGGCGCATGTGCCCGCAGCCACCTCTCATAGCCGTTTCAATCTACTTTTCAGAGCCAGTGTTTTGACGAATGGAATGCCGTGGTTGGCTATTTCCGGCTTAGGCGCCGAAAGCAGCCAGCTTCATGTACAAGGACTGTATTGGTTGGCCTGTGACAACGCAGAGGACGCCACCGTGCTATGCCGCCAGGTGGTCGGGGGGCTGCCCGAGCACGTTCGCGCAGCCCTGGTCGCCGATGCGCAAGCCATCGGTGATGTGCTGGGTGCGCTCGATGCCGCGCAGGGCCCCGGCGAACTGGCGCTGTACGAAGCCGACCTGCAAGCCGCCCGGCACCTGGTCGATGACCTGCCGCGTATCGACGCCGCCGGGCGGGTGCTGGTGCTGCTGGCGCCCGCCGACGTCTGGGGCGCCAGCAACGTCGAAAGCTGGTGCAACGCGCTGCGCCCGGTCCTGTTGGCCGAGGCCACGCTATTGCTGGTCATCAGCAGCGGCCAGAGTGCCGGGCTGGTAGAGCGCCTGCGGGCGTTCAACCAGGGCGTCGATGGCCTGGCCCAGGTGTACCGCGGCAAAGGTGGGGTGCGCTACCTGCAGCATTTCTGGAGCAACCCGCTCGGCAAGACCGGTACGCGCGATGTGGAACTGGCGCGGCTTGAAGCAGGCTTCGCCGCCGGGGCGCCGCAGGCCCCCAGCGACACCGGTGGCGACGAGCTGTTGTGCCTGGCTCAGCGCCCGGTACTGGAAGGTGCGCCAGCCTTCTCCGAGCACTGGCAGGTCTGCGAGAGCCTCGAGGAACTGGGTGCCAAAGCTGGCAGGGCGGTTTCCGCCACGGTCATCTTTGCCATGGACGGCGGGCAGCGCCTGGATAGCCTGGCGCGCCAGTTGCACCGCTTGCGCCAGTTGCGTGGCAGTGCCCTGAAGCTGGTGGTGCGCGAGATGGCACCGACCCTGCGCTACCAGGATGAACAACTGCTGCTGGCCTGCGGGGCCAGCCAGATCGTGCCGTTCGGTGCCAGCCTGTCGCGCTTCCTGACCATGGTCGAGAGCATCCAGGGTTACCTCTGGCGCCGGCGCTTGCCAAGCGATTTCGATGCCTTGCTCGCACGCCTGCGGCCGCTGGCCATCTGCGGGCTGGTGGCGCCGCGCGCGTTCGCCGAAGCGGTGCAGACCATGTGGCACGGGGTGCGCAACGGCGAAATCGCCCACCAGTTGCTGGTGTTGCGCCCGGCCCCTGGCCTGACCCCGCTGCAAGCCTGTTCGCGCACGGTGTTCCGCCGCGACGGCGACATCGCCTGCGTGGTGGGCGATGTGCTGTTCCTGTTCCTGTTCGCCTGCCGCTCCGAAGGCGTCGAGCAAGCCCTTGACCACATCTTCCAGTTGTCGTGGAAAGAGTTGTTCATCAGCCAGGAGGTGCTTGCCGGTGTCGACAGCCTGGCCACCCCGGCCTTCCTCGACGACAGCGTGCCACAGCCACCCCGGCTCGACGCGGCGGCGCAGCTGCCCGCCCAGGCAAGGCCGGCCCTGGCGCCGCGCCGGGTGGCCCTGGGCAAGCGGGGTACGGCATGAACTTCGTGCAACTGCTGCAAGTGGTTGGCATCACGGCGCTGGTCACCTTGGCGCTGGCCCTGCTGCTGTTGCGCCTGCGCGCCACGCTGCGCGGCTGGTTGCGCCGCCGCCTTCCACCCCGTTACCTGAAACCGCTGGGCGTACGCCACCGCGCTGCACGCCAGGAACCCCGTAATGACTAATACATCCGCCACCCTCCCGGTACCGGCCCGCTGGCCTGGACTGGGAGGGTGGAACCTCTATTTCCTGGCCAAGTTCCTGTTGGTCGCCCTTGGCATGCTCGACTTCCAGGCGCTGCCGAACCTGTTGTTCGCCGCGTTTCTGCTGCTGCCGTTGCCAGGCAGGTGGCTGCGAATCGCGCGGCAACTGGTGGCCGTACCGGTCGGCATCGCGTTGTTCTACCAGGACACCTGGCTGCCGCCCTTCAGCCGCCTGCTGGCGCAGCCGGGGGTGTTCGATTTCTCGTGGGACTACCTGCTCGAACTGCTCGGCCGCTTCATCAACTGGAACCTGCTGGGCGCGCTGGCGCTGTTGCTGGTGGGTTACCTGTACCTGCGCCACTGGCTGCGGCTGAGTACCTTGAGCCTGCTGGGGCTGGCGTGGCTGGCGGTCGGCGGCCTGCCAGCGCTGGGGCTAAATGCGGGCCAGGCGCCTGGCGCCGCGGCTACCAGCCCCACCGAGCAGGCGCAGGCCACTGCGGTTGCCGACAATGCCACGCTCGACAGCTGGCTCGAGCGGTTCTTCGCCATTGAGCGTGAACGGGTGACAGCATTCCCGGCCATGAAGGCCGATGAGCAGCCGTTCGACCTGCTGGTGATCAACATCTGCTCGCTGGCCTGGGATGACCTGTCTGCCGTCGGGCTGCGTGACAACCCGCTGTTCTCGCGCCTGGACGTGATCTTCGACCAGTTCAACTCGGCCACGTCCTACAGCGGGCCGGCCGCCATCCGCGTGCTGCGTGCCAGCTGCGGGCAGTCGTCCCACGCCGGGCTGTATCAGCCCGCCCCGGAGCAGTGCCTGTTGTTCCAGAACCTGGCCAGGCTCGGCTTCCAGAGCAACACCTTGCTCAACCACAGCGGCCGCTTCGACAACTTCATCGGCGATATCACCCAGCAGCACATGCCTCAACCCGGCCTGCGCAACACCGACTTCCCGCGGGCACTGGTCGGCTTCGACGGCTCGCCGATCGCCAGCGACCTGGAGGTGCTGCGCCGCTGGTGGGGGCAGCGCAAAGGCGCGCCGGCCGAGCATGTGTCGCTGTTCTACAACAGCATCAGCCTGCATGACGGCAACCGTATCGTCACCGCCGACGGCGGTACCCGTGTGGCCGATTACGCCACCCGCGCCACCCGGCTGTTCGGCGAGCTTGGCAGCTTCCTCGATGAACTGGAGCGCAGCGGCCGCCGCGTGGTCGTGGCCATTGTCCCGGAACATGGCGCCGCGCTGCATGGCGACCGCATGCAGCTGTCGGGCATGCGTGAAATCCCCACTCCATCGATTACCCATGTGCCGGTGGGCCTGAAGTTCATCGGCATGGGCCAGCCTGCCCGCAGCGAGCCGCTGCACGTCTCGGCACCCACCAGCTACCTGGCGCTGTCCGAGCTGATCTCGCGCGTGTATGCGGGCCTGGGCCAGCAGCAGGTGCTGGATGTGCCCAGCCTGCTGAGCGACCTGCCGACCACCGAACAGGTCGCGGAAACCGCAGGTGCACAAGTACTGAACTACCAGGGGCGCGCCTACATGCGCCTGCAAGGCCAGCCCGACTGGCAGCCTGTCCCGAAGGAGCGCCCATGATCACTGGCAAGGCAGACCCTGCCGACCGCAGCGACGATATCGCCCAGTTGCGCCAGCACCTGGACATGCCGGACCTGAACTACCAGGACATCTCATTGCTGGTGGGTGTCCAGCAGGCCTTGCAGCGCTGGCCACTGCTGGGTGAAAGCTGCCGGAGCAGCGCCCAGGGCACCTTGTACACGGCGGCGCCGCGGCGCCAGGTGCTGTCGCCATGACCAGCCTGGCGTTGCACGGTGTTCGCGGTGGCCTGGGGCGCAGTGCCTTGCTGGCCGCGCTGGGGCATGCGTTGCAGGGCGTAGGTGAGCGGGTGCTGCTGGTTGACCTGTGCCCAAGCAACCTGCTCGGCCTGCACTTCAACCTGCCCCTCGACACGCGCGAGGGCTGGGCGCTTGCCGAGCGGGAGGGGCGGCCATACAGCGATGCCATGTACGAGGTGCTCGATGGCCTGTGCCTGATGCCGTTCGGCAATCTGCCTGCCGGCACGCGGCCGCCGTTGCCCGATGCTGAAGCCTGGCGCGCGCGCCAGGCCGAGTTGGCCGAACACTTCGACTGGTTGCTGTTCGACCTGCCGCAACTGCCGGCCGATGCCGCTGGCCAAAGCGTCGAGACTGACGTGCGGGTGTTGGTGGCCGAGGCCGAAATGGCCAGCCACCTGCTGCTCGGGCGCCGGCAGGTCGAGCACTACGACCTGTTGCTGGTCAACCGCTACGACCCCGCCAGCCGCTTGCAGAGCGACCTGCTGATGGTGTGGCGCGACCTGTTCCGTGATCGCCTGCCGATCCAGGTGGTGCACCGCGACGAGGCTTTCCTCGAGGCCCTGGCGTGCAAGGCACCGCTTGGCCACTACGCGCCGCAGAGCCTGGCTTGCCGGGACGTGCAGAGCTTGGCGGTGCGCTGCCTGACGAGGCGCCAGTCGTGACCCTGACCCCTCTGTCGGCCTACGCCTGGTTCCGCACACGTGGCGCGCGGCAGCCGGTCGCCTGGCTGTTTACCCTTGGCGTGTGGCTGGCCTTCCTGTTCCTGCGCCTGGAGTCGCCTGCCTGGCAAGCCCTGTTGGCCGAGCGGCAGCGGCTGTACCCGCAACTGGCGGGCAAGCGCCCAAGCCTGGGCGACCCGCTGCGCCTGCTGATCCAGAGCCTGTGGCTGCTGGTCCGGCGTCAACCGCTGCCTCGCGAACCGGGGTTTGCCCGCCGTGCCTGGAGTGCTGTGCGTGCACAGCTGCGCGGTATGCGCCAGGTGCTGCGCCGCTACCATGGCCTGCTGATCGACCGCCTGCAGCAGCTGCCTGCGCGCTACCGCGCCAGCGCTTTCAAGCAGCAGGCCTCGGCACGCCTGCGCGGCTTGAGCGTGTTCGCCCGGTGGGTTTTCTACAGCGTGCTGACCCTGGGCGCCATCGGCCTGGCTGTGCTGTGCGTGACCGAACCGTTCGGCTACCTGGCGCAGCTGGTGTTCATCTGCCTGCTGCTGGGCATCGCCCTGCTGGTGCGGCACATGCCGGGCCGCTTCCCGACCCTGATGCTGATCGTGCTGTCGACGCTCATCTCCTGCCGCTACCTGTGGTGGCGCTACACCTCGACCCTGAACTGGAACGACACCACGGGCCTGGTGTGCGGGGTGATCCTGCTGGCCGCAGAAACCTATTCGTGGTTCGTGCTGATCCTGGGCTACATCCAGACCAGCTGGCCGTTGCAGCGCAAGCCGGCGAACCTGCCGGCAAATCCGGCGCACTGGCCGACCGTCGACCTGATGATCCCCACCTACAACGAAGACTTGTCGGTGGTGCGCACCACGGTGCTGGCCGCCCTGGGCCTGGACTGGCCGCGCGAGTGCCTGCGCATCTATATCCTCGACGACGGCCGGCGCGAGGCGTTCCGTGCGTTCGCCGACGAAGTGGGGGTGGGCTATATCGTGCGGCCGGACAACAAGCACGCCAAGGCCGGCAACCTCAACCATGCGCTGGGCGTGACCGACAGCGAGCTGATCGCCATTTTCGACTGCGACCACGTGCCGGTGCGCTCCTTCCTGCAAATGACAGTCGGCTGGTTCCTCAAGGACCCGAAGCTGGCATTGGTGCAGACGCCGCACCATTTCTTCTCGCCCGACCCGTTCGAGCGCAACCTGGGCTCGTTCCGCCGTCGCCCCAATGAAGGCGAGCTGTTCTACGGCCTGATCCAGGATGGCAATGACATGTGGAACGCGGCGTTCTTCTGCGGCTCGTGTGCCGTGCTGCGCCGTACCGCGCTGGAGAGCATCGGCGGTTTCGCCGTCGAAACCGTGACCGAAGATGCCCATACCGCCTTGCGCATGCACCGCCAGGGTTGGTCATCGGCCTACCTGAGCATTCCGCAGGCGGCCGGCCTGGCCACCGAGAGCCTGTCGGCGCACATCGGCCAGCGCATTCGCTGGGCCCGGGGCATGGTGCAGATCTTCCGTACCGACAACCCGCTGTTCGGCCGTGGGCTGAGCCTGTTCCAGCGGGTGTGCTATGCCAACGCCATGCTGCACTTCCTGGCCGGCCTGCCACGGCTGGTGTTCCTGACCGCGCCGCTGGCGTTCCTGTTGCTGCATGCCTACATCATCTACGCACCGGCGCTGATGATCCTGCTGTACGTGCTACCGCACATGATCCACGCCAGCCTGACCAACTCGCGCATGCAGGGCAAGTACCGGCAGACCTTCTGGGGCGAGGTCTACGAGACCGTGCTGGCCTGGTACATCGCCCGCCCGACCACGGTCGCGCTGTTCGCGCCGAAGAAGGGCAAGTTCAACGTCACCGCCAAGGGCGGCCTGATGGAGCAGGAGCAGTTCGACTGGCGCATCGCCCAACCCTACCTGTGGCTGGCGGCGCTCAACGTGGCCGGCCTGGGCTTCGCCGTGTGGCGCCTGTTCACCGGCCCGGCGGCGGAAATCGGCACGGTGATCGTCAGCTCGCTGTGGGTGATCTACAACCTGCTGATCATCGGCGCCGCCGTCGCCGTGGCTGCCGAAGTGCGCCAGGTGCGCCGCGCCCACCGGGTGCAGATGCGCTTGCCGGCGGGGCTGGTGCTGGCCAGCGGTCACGCCTACCCCTGTACCCTGGTCGACTACTCCGACGGCGGTGTCGGCCTGCAATTGCACCGGGGCCTCGAGTTGCAAGCGGGGGAGCGGGTGCGCCTGCTGCTCAACCGCGGCCAGCGCGAGTTCGCCTTCCAGGCCTGTGTCACCCGTACCGTCGGGCAACACGTGGGCCTGGTGTTCCATGACCTCGGCCAGCAACAGCGTATCGACCTGGTCCACTGCACCTTTGCCCGTGCCGATGCCTGGCTTGGCTGGAACGAGCAGCACGAGGTCGATCGCCCGCTGCGCAGCCTGGTCGACGTGCTGAAGCTGGGCGGTGTCGGTTACCTGCGGCTGGTCGAACACTTGCCGCCATGGGTGCGGGCGTGGCTGCGCCCACTGCACGCGCTGGCGAACTGGCTGGCCAGCTACAGGCCCCGCACACCGCAGCCTGTCCCTTCCTTGAACCCTGTTGATCGAGACGCATGATGACTGGTTATCCCGCGCGTACCTGGGGCCTGGCGATGGCGCTGCTTGCTGCCTTGTCGCAAAGCGCCGCTGCCGCCTCCGTGGCCCCGCTTGCCGAGCCAGCCGTACCCACGGTACCGAACTGGGCGGTTGCGAAAACCTTCGAGCAGCTCGGGCATGCCTCCGACAGCCTGCTGCTGGGGGTGCGCAACAGCGAGCATATCGAATTCGGCCTGCGGCGCGACCGCCTGGCCACCGACGCCAGCCTGCAGCTGGACTACACGCCATCGCCCGCGCTGTTGCCGAACCTGTCGCACCTGCGCGTGTACCTGAATGACGAACTGATGGGCGTGGTGCCGGTGGAAAAGGACCAGCTTGGCCAGCGCGTGCGCCGTCAGCTGCCGCTGGACCCGAAGCTGCTCAGCGATTTCAACCGGGTACGTCTGGAGTTCGTCGGGCATTACACCGACATCTGCGAAGACCCAGCGCACAGCGGCCTGTGGCTGAACCTGAACCGCAAGAGCCAGGTGCAGCTGCACGAACAGGCCCTTGCCCTGGACAACGACCTGGCGTACTTCCCGCTGCCGTTCTTTGATGTGCGCGACACCGGCAAAGTAACGCTGCCGGTGGTGTTCAGCGGCGTGCCGAGCCTGGGCGAGCAGCGTGCGGCGGCGATCCTGGCCTCCTACTTCGGCAGCCAGGCCGGTTGGCGCAAGGCGACCTTCCCGGTGCTGTACGGCAGCCTGCCGGCCCGTGGCGACAAACCTACGCCGAGCATCGTGTTTGCCAGCAACGACCGTCGCCCGGCCTTCCTTGCCGACCTGCAGCAATTCCCGCCGGTCGACGGCCCGGTACTGCAGATGATCGACCACCCGGACGACCGCTTCAGCAAGGTGCTGCTGGTGCTGGGCCGCAACGACGATGACCTGGTCAAGGCCGCCTCGGCGCTGGCGGTTGGCAACAACCTGTTCCGCGGTGCCCGGGTGAAGGTCGAGCAGATGACGGCACTGCAGCCGCGCCAGCCTTACGATGCGCCGAACTGGACACGCACCGACCGCCCGGTGCGCTTCGCCGAGCTGCTCGATTACCCCGAGCAGTTGCAGGTCAGCGGCCTGCAACCACGGCCGGTGACGCTGGAGCTGAACCTGCCGCCGGACTTGTTCGTCTGGCGCAACCAGGGCATTCCGCTGCGTACGCTGTACCGCTACACGGCCCCGGCAGTGAGCGACGAATCGCGCCTGAGCATCAGCGTCAACGACCAGTACATCACCAGCATGCCGCTGGTGGGCAATGACCGACGCGGCGGTACGCTCGAGGAAATGCGCCTGGCGGTGCTGTCCGGTGACAACAGCGCATTGACCGAGAAGTCGCTGGTACCGGCGTTGAAGATCGGCGACCGCAACCGCCTGCACTTCGATTTCAGCTTTGCCAGCACCCTGGGCAGCGCCCAGCGCGACCGCTGCCAGACCTCGTTGCCGGTGGATGTGCGCGCGGCGATCGACGACAACTCGACCATCGACCTATCCGGTTACCACCACTACATCGCCATGCCCGATCTGCGCGCATTCGCCCGCAGCGGCTTCCCGTTCAGCCGCATGGCCGACCTTTCCGAAACGCTGGTCGTCATGCCGGCCAAGCCCACGGCGATGCAGGTGGGCACCTTGCTCGATGCGGTCGGCGGGTTGGCCGGGCAGATCGGCTACCCGGCGCTTGGCCTGCGGCTGGTCGATGACTGGAAGCAGGCCGCAGCGGCCGATGCCGACTTGCTGCTGCTCGGCAGCCTGCCTGAGGCGCTGGGGGATGCGCCCAACCTTGGCCTGCTGCTCAGTGCCCAGCGGGACTGGCTGCTGCAGGGCCGTAGCACAGGGCTGCCGGGCAGCCAGCGCTTCGATACCACGCCGGTGGCCGCGAGCAGCCGAGTGGCAGTCAGCGCGCAGGCGCCGATTGCGGCCATCACCGGGCTGAAGTCGCCCTTCCATGAGCAGCGCAGCGTCGTCGCCCTGCTGGCCAACAGCGATAGCGACCAAGCGTTGCTGCGCGATGTGCTCGGCGATGTGGGCAAGCTCGATGCGGTGGCCGGCTCGGTGACGCTGGTGCGCAGCAGCGGCGTCACCAGCCAGTTCGTCGGCGAGCACTACTTTGTAGGCGCGCTGCCGTGGTGGCTGCTGCTGTGGTTCCACCTGTCCGAACACCCGGTGCTGCTGGCGGCGATCGCGGCCATTTGCGTGGTGCTGTTTGCCTTCCTGTTGTGGCGGGCACTGCGCTGGGCAGGCAAGCGCCGTCTGGGCGAGGCGGGGTGATGATGCGTCAGTTGCTGGTGGGGCTGGTCGCCTTGGGCCTGCCCGTTGTCACGAGTGCCGCACCGGCTTGCCCATGGCCGGCCTGGGACCGCTTCAAGGCCGAGCTGGTGAGTGTCGACGGTCGGGTCATCGACCCGAGCGACGAGCGCCTGATCACCACCTCGGAAGGGCAGAGCTATGCGCTGTTCTTCGCCCTGGTGGGCAATGACCGGCAAGCCTTCGCGCAGTTGCTGCGCTGGACCGGCAACAACCTGGCGGAGGGCGACCTGGCCCGGCATCTGCCCGCCTGGCTGTGGGGCCGTAACGGCCAGCAGCAGTGGCAGGTGCTGGATGCCAACAACGCCAGCGATGCCGACCTGTGGATTGCCTACAGCCTGCTGGAAGCCGGGCGGCTGTGGGACGAGCCGGCCTACACGCAGCTGGGCCAGCGCCTGCTGTGGCGTATCGCCGCGCAGACCGTGCGCAAGCTGCCGGGCCTGGGGGTGATGCTGCTGCCGGGGGACTACGGCTTCGAGGATGCCCGGGGCGCCCGCTTGAACCCCAGCTATTTGCCGCTGCAGTTGTTCGATCGCTTCAGCCTGGTCGACCCGTTGTGGGGAGAGCTGGCGGCCAACACGCGGCGCTTGTGGCTGGCTTCGTCACCAAAGGGCTTCGCCCCGGACTGGCTGCTGTGGACGCCAGCCGGTGAACTGGCAGCGGACCCGCAACATGGCAGTGAGGGTGACTACGACGCCATCCGCGTCTACCTGTGGGTCGGCATGCTGGCCAAGGACGCGGCGCAGCGTGCCGAACTGGTGGCCCACTATGCCCCGATGGCGGCATTGACCACGCGCCAGGGGTTGCCGCCAGAGCATGTGGATGCGCACAGCGGTGTTGCCAGTGGCCATGGCCCGGCGGGTTTCTCTGCGGCGTTGCTGCCGTTGCTGGCAGCATCGCCGGAGCACGTCGCGGGCCTGGCGGCCCAGCGTCAGCGCCTGCGCGAGCAGCCAGTCGAAGCCAAGGCCTATTACAGCCAGGTGCTGGCGCTGTTTGGCCAGGGCTGGGACCAAGGCCGTTACCGTTTTGACCCGCACGGCCGCCTGTTGCCGGCCTGGAGCGCGCCATGCAGCGAATGATCGGCGTGCTGATGCTGGCGGCAGTGACCTGCCAGGCCACGGCACAACCCAAGGATGCCGGCGAACAGCGCCAATGGCTGCTGGACCAGGTGCGTCGCGGCGAGGCGCTGCATCGTGACGACCTGGTGCGCGATGCACTGGGGCGGCTGCAATTGCTCGAGCCGCGCAACCCGGATGTGTTGTTGGCGGCCCTGAGCCTGGCATTGCGCGAAAAGAACAGCACCGAGGCCGAGCAGTTGAGTGCGCGGATCAGTGCCATCGCGCCTGGCAGCTTGCAGGCACGCCAGGCCAGGCGCCTGCTCGAGCTGCAGCAGCCGGAGCGCGTGCGGCAATTGCAGCAGGCCCGCCTGCTGGCGGTCACCGGGCGCAATGAAGAGGCGCTGGCGGCCTATGAACAGTTGTTCGCTGGTGAACCGCCAAGCCTGGAATTGGCCCTGGACTACTGGCGCGTGCGCGGCAACCTCCCAGGCCAGCGCCCTGAAGCGATCAGGCAGCTGCAGCAGCTGGACCAGCAGTACCCGGGCAGTGCCGGGCTGCGCCAGACCTTGGCCGGTTGGCTGTTCGCCGAAAATCGCGACCGCGAAGCCTTGGCCTTGCTCGACCAGCTGTCGCGCGACCCTGGTGCACGGGATGCCGCTGCCCAGCGTGAGTTCGACTACCTGTCCGGGCAAGCGGTGAGCGCCGCCAGCGCGGCGGCCTGGCAAGCGTTTCTCCAGCGTTACCCGGCCTCACCGTTGCAGGCGCAGGCCAGCGAGACCCTGCAACAGCAGCGCAAACTGCTGGCCGACCCGTCCTGGCAGGCTGGCCAGCGGGGCTTGGCATTGCTCGACAAGGGCCGCAACGCTGAAGCCGAAGCACAACTGCGCCGGGCGCTGCGCCAGTATCCGGATGATGCCAGCCTGCAGGGCGCACTGGG
Source organism: Pseudomonas sp. B8(2017) (assembly GCF_002113575.1). NCBI lineage: Bacteria > Pseudomonadati > Pseudomonadota > Gammaproteobacteria > Pseudomonadales > Pseudomonadaceae > Pseudomonas > Pseudomonas sp. B8(2017). The sequence goes on from NZ_NEIO01000034.1 coordinate 15,282, forward strand.
CTATGCACTGATGCGCCAGAGCCGCTACGAAGACGCCAATGCGGCGTTCCGGGCGGCAAGTGCCAAGGAGCAGGACACCTACTGGATCAGCCAGTGGAAGGACCTGGAGTCGTCCAGCCAGTATTGGGCCCTGCTCAGCAAAGGCGAGCGGGCACTGCAGGCGAAAGACCTGCGCGCTGCCCGCGCCTTCTACCAGCAGGCACGCCAGCAGCGCCCGAAGGAGGAATACGCCTTGCTGGGCCTGGCGGATGTCTCGCTGGCCGAGGGCGATACAGCCGCCGCCGAGCGGCAATTCCTGCAGGTTCGGCGCATGGCACCGGATAACGAAAGTGCCGTGCGCGGTCTGGTGCGTGTGTACCAGGCGCAATCGCCCGACAAGGCGCGGGCGTACCTCGACAGCCTGTCGCCTCGGCAGCAAGCGCAGTTCGCCAGCCTGCGCCGCAGCCTGGAACTCGCACGCCTGCGCCAGCAAGGTGACCAGGCCATGCAGCGTGAGGACTGGGCGGCGGCCAGCCAGGCGCTGGGCCAGGCCACGGCCTTGGCCCCCGATGAGCCCTGGCTGGTCTACCAGCTGGCCAGCAGCCTGCGCCACCTGGGGCGCACCGCCGAAGCCGACGCGGCATTCGCCAGCATCGTGCAGCGCCAGCCGGGCGACCCATCTACCCGCTATGCCCATGGCCTGTTCCTGGAGTCCAGCGACCGCGATGCGCTGGCACTGGACAGCCTGGGCGCGGTGCCGCAGGGGGCCTGGAGCGCGGACATGCATGCACTGGAGCAGCGTATCCGCCGCCGCATGACCCTGGCCTCGGCGCAGCAGCTGCAGGCGCAAGGCCGTACGGCTGAAGCGACCCGCCTGCTCGAGGCCAGCCTGGCGCGTGGCGAAGGCAGCACCGACGACCTGATGCTGCTGGCTGACTGGGCGGCGGCCAATGGTGAGCCTGGCAAGGCGCGCGGTTATTACCAGCGCGTGCTTGCCGTGCAGCCTGGGCAACCCCAGGCGCGCCTTGGCGTGATCGAAAGCGCGGTGGCCGAAGGCAACCTGGCACAGGCCCGGCACATGCTGGCTGTGCAGGTACCGCAACTGGCTGCCGATGACAGCAACGCCCAGCGGCGCCTGGCGGCTGTCTGGGTCGCCTTGGGCGAACACGACCAGGCGGCCGCAATGCTCGACCAGATCGCAGCGCAGCAGGCTCGCCCCGACCCCTTGTTGCGGCGCGACGCTGCCCGCCTGGTGGCGCAGGATGACCCGCAACGGGCGCTGGACCTTTACGCCGCAGCGATGGCCGATGCACGGATGCTCGAGCGTGCTGCCGTGTCGCCACGGGACGACCGTGCACTGACGCTGGCCAGCCGTGAGCAGGATGACGACGACTGGCTGGCACGCAGCCTGCGCAGCGACGTCGATGCGCTGTATCGCCAGCGCAATACCCATGTGACGTTGATGCACGACTACGGTTGGCGCGAGGACGACGGCACGCCGGGCACGTCCGAACTGAGTACCCAGTCGACCCTGCTGCATGTCGATACCCCTTGGCAGGACGGCACCGCCTTTGCGCGGGTGGAGCGCATCGGCATGGATGCGGGGTCGTTCGAGCAGAACGACCAGGGGCGCTATACCCCGGATTTCGGCAGCTGCCAGTTTGTTGGCAGCACCGCTGACGGGAGGTCGCTCCCCGCGTGTAAGGGCGGTTCGCAAACGGCGGACGGTAGCGTGCTGGCGCTGGGTTGGCAGGGCAGCCGCTGGGCCTTCGACCTGGGCACCACCCAGGGCTATGCGATCAACAACTGGTTGGGTGGCGCCACGGTCAACGGTGACCTCGGCCAGCTTGGCTGGTCGCTGACTGCTTCGCGGCGGCCGATGAGCAACTCGCTGTTATCGTTTGCCGGGGCACGTGACCCGCGCACGGGCGTGCGCTGGGGCGGGGTCACGGCCAATGGCGCCACACTCGGCCTGAGCTGGGACCAGGGTGGTGACAATGGCGTCTGGGCCAGCCTCGGGCACCACTGGCTGTATGGCGAAAACGTCGCCGACAACCAGCGCACCCGGGCCATGGCCGGCTGGTACCACCGCGTGGTGGAAAAAGCCGATGAGCGTGTGCGCGTGGGCCTCACGCTGATGCACTGGCGTCACGACAAGGACCTGGGCGGCTACAGCCTGGGGCAGGGCGGCTACTACAGCCCGCAGCGCTACACATCGGTTGGCGTACCGGTCAGTTATGCCTGGCGCAACTACGACTGGTCGGTGCTGCTGGAAGGCTCTGTAAGCTGGTCCCAGGCCCACAGCGGTCGCAGCCGCCTGTACCCGGACGCGCACGTCAACCGCAAGGTGCTGGCACAGTATGACGTTGGCTCCAACATCGACGCCATGAACGGCGCCAGCGACAGCAGCGGGCTGGGCTACCGACTGCGCGGGCTGTTCGAGCGGCGCCTGAGCGACCAGTGGGTGTTGGGCGGCGGCTTCGACTGGCAGCACAGCGATGACTATGCGCCTAGCCATGGCATGCTCTACCTGCGCTACCTGTTCGAGCCGTGGCGGGGCAACCTGGCGCTGCCGGTGACGCCGCTGGAGCCCTATAGCGAGTGGCGTTGATTCCGAATGCAGACGCTGTGTGCGGATTTACCCGCGAAGAGGTCGGGCCTGCAGGGAACGGTCAGCGCCGTGCCGACAACTGCTGCGGCGCCAGGAATGCATCATGGAAGTAATTGCGCACAGCCTGCATCGCCGGGCTGAACGCCCGTTCCCGGTGCCAGGCCAACCCCACGCTCATCGGTGTCACCGGGTCGCTGATGGTCACCGTCTCGATTCGCTTGCCCTCCAGCGACCAGGGCCGGTGCACCAGGTCCGACAGGATCGCCACACCGCTGCCATTGGCGACCATGCTGCGCACGGCCTCCACCGAACTGGTCCGCACCCGCACTTGCGGACGCTGCCTGGCCTGTTCCCAATAGCGCATGGCGCTTTGCTCGGCCTCATCCACGGTCAGCAGGATGAACGGCTCGGAGGCCACATCGGCCAGGCTTACCGCCGAGCGCTCGCACAGCGGATGATGGCCGGGCAGCCACAGGCGGCGCTCGGAGTTGAACAGGGTTTCCGAGACGATGTCCGGGTGGGTGAGGTTGGCGGTGAGCACCACTGCCATGTCGAAACGCCCCTCCAGCAAGCCTTGCTCGATGGCGCTGCGCTCCTGTTCGTACAGCTCCAGGGTCACGTCCGGGTGCCAGTGCTCCAGCCGCTGCAGGTGATGCGGCAGGAAGTAGCCGATCACCGTATAACTTGCCGCCAGGCGCAGCAGGCCACTGGCGCGCACGTCCGGCAGCGGGCTGTTCAGCGCATCGTCCACGCTGCGCAGGATCACGTAGGCGCGGTTCAGAAAGTGCCGGCCGGCCTCGGTCAGGCTCATGCCCTGGGCCGAGCGCTGGAACAGCAGCACGCCAAGCATCGCCTCCAGCTCCTTGATCGCCGTGGTGACTGCAGACTGGGAAATGTTCAGGTGGATTGCCGCCTGGGAAATCTGGCCGATCTCGGCGGTGGCGACGAAGTAGCGGACCTGGCGCAGGGTCAGTGACACGGTAAGCTCCCGCAGTATCTGATTTTCAGAAGACACCCTATCTGTTTATAGATCTTCCCAAGGGGGTGCGGAGAATCTAACGTGGCTTGCATGCAGTCACAAGCGCCAGGAGAAACAGTCATGCAGGTGGTGGATTTCAACTCGGACATGGGTGAGGGCTTTGGCCCGTGGACCATTGGCGACGGCGTCGACAACGAGCTGATGGGCTACATCAGCACGGCCAACATTGCCACCGGCTTCCATGCCGGTGACCCCGGCACCATGCGCCGTACCGTCGAGCGGGCCAAGGCCCTGGGCGTCGCAGTGGGGGCGCACCCCGGGTTCCGTGACCTGGTCGGCTTCGGCCGCCGACACATCAATGCCCCGGCCCAGGAACTGGTCGACGACATGCTCTACCAGCTCGGCGCCCTGCGTGAAATTGCCCGCGCCCAGGGCGTGCACCTGCAGCACATCAAGCCGCACGGTGCCCTGTACATGCATCTGGCACGTGACGAAGAAGCTGCACGGCTGCTGGTGGAAAACCTGCGGGTGATCGAGCCAGAGCTGCTGCTGTACTGCATGCCCGGTTCAGTGATCTGCCGCATTGCCCAGGAGCTTGGCCAGCCGGTAATTCGCGAGTTCTACGCCGACCGCGAGTACGACCTGAGCGGGTCGATCGTGTTCACCCGCAACGTGCGGGGCCATGAGCCCGGGGCGGTCGCTGAACGGGTGTTGCGGGCTTGTCAGCAAGGCGTGGTGCGCACGGTCGAGGGGCAGGACCTGGCCATCGAATTCGATTCCATCTGCTTGCACAGTGACACCCCAGGTGCGCTCGACCTGGTCGAGGCCACGCGCCAGGCGCTGGACGCTGCCGGTATCGTGGTGCGCGCGCCACGCTGAATCCGTGGGGCATCCGGCACGTATACGCCGGAGCCCGTGCAATTTGCTTTCGCCTGCCTTTCTATAAAGATTCCAAGAAAAGGAACAGTCATGGCCGAACCGCTTGCTACAACCCCGATCCGCTACAGCTTTGGCGCTGACGAGCACCTGTTTGCCGAAGTCAGCGAGAGCATGTCGCTGGAGGCTTTTTTCAAGGGCATGGCCGTCACCCGTGCGGTGGAGCGGCTGCCCTTGGATGGCGTGCTGGATGTGTGCCTGGCCAACGCCTCGTTCCAGATCCGCTTCGACCCGGACCGTATCGCGCCGCAGGCACTGCTGGAGGCGGTGCGCGGTGCCGAAGCACAGGCAGTGGCCGAGCGCTCGTTGCAGACGCGGATCATCGAGATTCCAGTGCTGTACAACGACCCCTGGACCCATGAAACGCTGATGCGTTTTCGTGACCGCCACCAGGACCCGGGCAGCACCGACCTGGAGTACGCCGCGCGGATCAACGGCCTGGCCGATGTCGAGGCGTTCATTGCCGCGCACAGCGGCGCGCCGTGGTTCGTGTCGATGGTCGGGTTCGTTGCCGGCCTGCCGTTCATGTTCCAGATGGTCGAGCGCGAGCGGCAACTTCAGGTGCCCAAGTACCTGCGCCCGCGTACGGACACCCCCAAGCTCACCCTTGGCCATGGCGGCTGCTTCGGCTGCATCTATTCGGTGCGCGGGGCAGGCGGCTACCAGATGTTCGGTGTCACCCCGGCGCCGATCTATGACCCGCAGCAGACACTGAACTACCTGAAGGAGCACATGGTGTTCTTCCGCCCGGGAGACATCGTGCAGTTCAAGCCCATCGACCGCCGCACCTACGACCAGGCGGTGGCGGATGTCGAAGAAGGCCGCTTCGACCTGCGCATTCGCCCGGTGGAGTTCTCCCTGGACGCGTTCCTCGCCGACCCGGTCGGCTATCCACGGACCCTGCAGGAGGTGCTGGCATGATCAAGGTACTCAAGCCCGGGCTGGCTACCTCGGTGCAGGACCTGGGCCGCGAAGGCTACTACCACCTGGGCATCCCGCCGTCCGGCGCCCTCGATCAGTACGCCCTGAGGGCGGCCAACCACCTGGTGGGCAACCCGGCCGGCGCCGCGGGCCTCGAGTGTGCGCTGGTGGGGCCGGAGCTGGAGTTCCAGCAGGATGCGCTGGTGGCGGTTTGTGGTGCGCAGATGCCGGCCTTGCTCGATGGCCGCGAGCAACGCCCGGACACGGCGTTTGCCGTACGTGCCGGGCAGGTGTTGCGTTTCGGCTTCCCTACCGCAGGCGCCCGGGCCTACCTGGCGGTGGCCGGCGGTATCGATGTACCCGAGGTGCTCGGCAGCCGCTCCACCTATGCGTTGGGTACATTGGGTGGCTTCCATGGGCGCAAGCTGATGGCGGGTGACCTGTTGCCGGTCGGCGTACCCAGCGGCAAGACCCGCGCCGGTGCGAGCCTGCCAATGGCCTTGCGCCAGGCCTTGGGTGGCGAAGTGGTGCTTCGGGTGGTGCCGGGGCTCTATTTTCATCGCCTGACCAAGGCTGCGGCGCAAAGCTTTTTCACCGAAGCCTGGACGGTAGGCTCCGAGGCAGACCGTATCGGCTACCGCTACAAGGGCGGCAGTGCCTTGAGCTTCCAGCCACGGGAGCAGCCGTTCGGGGCCGGCTCGGATCCATCGAACATCGTTGACAGCTGCTACCCGATCGGTTCGATCCAGGTACCTGCGGGGCTGGAGCCGATCATCCTGCACCGTGATGCGGTGTCGGGCGGCGGCTACGCCATGATCGGCACGGTGATCAGCGCCGACCTGGACCTGATCGGGCAGATGCAGCCCAACCAGCAGGCGCGGTTCCTGGAAGTCAGCCTGGAGGACGCACTGGAGGCTCGGCGCTCGTACAAGAAGAAGCTGGGTTGCCTGGCCAGGTTGTTTGGCTGATTGATCGGTTGCGGCGCTGCGCCGCCCACACAAGGGCTGGCGCAGTCGTTGCAGGAGCGGCCTTGTGTCGCAAAGGGGCCGCAGAGCGGCCCCGGAATTCCGGCATTGCAGCGTCCAGACAAGCCAAAAGGCGAAAATTCCTACAGCGTTTTGGGAAGCCCTACGCTCCTCGAAGAATTGATTCCCCGATAGTGTTCATGTCTTCAGCCTACTGGAAGACAAGGACCTCTTCATGCCCGGCCCATCTGCTGTTCGTCCTGGAAAATCCCAGGCCGCCAACGCTGCCCATGACGTAACCGAAAGCAGCCTGCATGCCATGCTCGATGTCCCGGGGGGCACCGATTCACCCTATCCACCCGGTCAGGGCAGGCGCGCAGATCATCAGGGTTATCCGGCCGACCCGGACTTCCGGCTACGCGGCGGCTTCGCCAACCTGATGCTCGACGCGGCCAACCCGCTGTTCGGCCTGGTCATACGCCTGCGCACGCTGGATGACCTGCCCAACATCGAACAGGTGCACAAGGCCCTGCAGACCCAGGTCAGCGCCATCCGCGAGGAAATACAGCAGCACGGTTATTCCGCCGTGCACCTCGAAGTCTATTCCTATGCCTTGTGCCTTTACCTGGACGAGGCCGTGATGAGCCGCCCCTGGGGGAACAATTCGTGCTGGAGCCACGAACCGCTGCTCAGCATCTTCCATGACGAAACCCAGGGTGGCGAGAAGATCTTCGTGTTGCTGGAGCGGTTGATGCAGTCGCCCGAGGAGTTCCAGGATGTGCTGGAGTTCCTGTACTTCTGCTTTTGCCTGGGCCTGAAGGGCAAGTACGCCCTGGACCCGAAGTGCGATGAAATCATCAACGCCCTGATTTCGCGGATGCACAAGGTCATTCGTGAACTGCGCGGCCCCACGCCGGAATTCGTGGGCGACCCGTATACCAACGTGGTCCATCGCCCCCACCGCAGGCTGCGCCGGGAATGGCCCTGGTGGAGCCCGTTGGTGATCTCCGCCATCGCCATGGTCTGCGCCTACTGCTACTACAGCTACCGCCTGAGCTTGATCACCGCCGAGGTGCTGGAATCGCTCAACGGCATCTTGCAGCAGTAGCAGGGGGATCCGCATGCCTAGCCAATCCGACTTGCGTTTCACCTTCCAGCCGCTGGCTGGCCAGATTGACTTCGAAGTGGTTTCGTTCGAACTCGACGAAATGATCAGCTCACCGTTCCAGCTGAAACTGGAACTGATCAGTTTTGAAGACGAGGTCGACTTCGGCCAGTTGCTCGACAAACCAGTGCTGTTCACGATCTGGCGCGGTGAGCGCCCCCTGCGCTATGTGCACGGCCTGGTCAGCAGTTTCAGCCAGGGTGAAACGGGGTTCTATCGCACCCGTTACCGCGCATTGGTCGAGCCCGTGCTGGCCCGTGCCGGCTTGCGTTCGAACTGGCGCATCTTCCAGCAGAAGACCGTGCCGCAGATTCTCGAATTGATGCTCAAGCGCCAGGGTATTGCCCGTTTCGAAATCAAGAGCATGGGCGAGCATCAGGTGCGCGAGTTCTGCGTACAGGCCGGTGAAACGGACCTCGACTTCATCGCCCGCCTGGCGGGTGAAGAGGGTTTCGTCTATCGCTTCGAGCACACGCCGAAACACCACCTGTTGGTCATCACCGACCGACTGCTGGCGTTGGGGCAGATCAGCCGAAGCGCGCTCAAGGCCGACGACGAGGATGAGGACTTCTTCGACGAAGACGACATCGGTCCCGACCAGGTGCTGTACCGCGCCAACAGCGGTGGCGACCAGGCCAGGCCTTGCCTGCGCCGCCTGCGTTACAGCGAACAGGTGCGCACCGCCCGCCAGGTGCAGCGGGACTACACCTTCACCAACCCGCAGTACCGGCAGGAACACCGCGCAGGTGACAGTAGCATCACCCATCAGTCCCGGGACTATGAGCGCTTCGACTACCCCGGCCGCTACAAGCGTGATGCGGTCGGAGTGCCCTTCACCGCCACGCGACTCACGGCCCTGCGCCATGACGCCCGTATTGCCGAAGTCGAGGGTGACGATGTACGCCTGCAACCGGGGCTGAGCTTCACCCTCGTCGAGCACCCGCGCAAAGACCTCAACGCCCATTGGCGTGTGATGCGTGTACATCACGAGGGCAGCCAGTTCACCAGCCTGCAAGAAGAAGCTGCCGGGGCCGAACAAGGGACACGCTACTCGCAGGAAGCCGTGCTGGTGCCCGGCCGGATCGAATGGCGTCCGGCGCCATTGCCCAAGCCACGCATCGACGGCCCGCACATGGCCACGGTCGTCGGGCCGCCCGGGGAAGAGATCTACTGCGACGAGTGGGGCCGGGTCAAGGTGAGCTTCCCCTGGGACCGGGAGAGCGAGAACAACGAGTTCAGCTCCTGCTGGGTGCGCGTGTCACAAGGCTGGGCAGGTGGCAGTTGGGGCTCGATGGCCATCCCGCGCATCGGCCAGGACGTGATCATCCAGTACGTCAACGCCGACCCCGACCAGCCGATGATCACCGGGCGTACCTATTGCGGCGACCAGCTGCCGCCGTACGACCTGCCCGAGCACAAGACGCGCATGACCATCAAGAGCCAGACCCACAAGGGCGATGGTTTCAACGAGCTGCGCTTCGAGGACGAACTCGGCAAGGAAGAAGTGTTCATCCATGCCCAGCGGGACCAGAACAATGTAGTCGGCAATGACGAGACCACGCGTGTGGGGCGTAATCGTGTCGAGCAGGTCGGCAATGATGAGCACTTGAATATCGGCCATGACTTCCGCCAGGAAACCGGGGGCGACCATACCCAGCTCATTGGGCAAACCTGCCGTGTAGATATCAAGCATGACCTGATCGAGAAAGTAGGCAACGACCGTAGCGAATCAACAGGGGCCAATCACCAGGCCTTTGTCGGAAAGGACGCCGAGCTTGTCGTCAAAGGTGCGCAAAAGGTCACCGTCGGGCAGGGCATGGAGCAACATACGACGATCTATCAGCTGCGCGCCAGTGAGCGCATCGAGTTCAGAACCGCGGGCGGCAGCATTGTGCTGGACGGGCAGGGCATCACCATCAACGGGCTGAAGCTCGACCTGCTGGGGCAAACCAGTGCGGCTGCGTCAGGGGCTGGAAACAGCCAGCCACTCTCGCTTACGCCTGACGCCAGCAAAAAGTGCGAGGCCAAGGCCTGATGCGCACCGATAACCTGGCCAGGCTCATCGAAAGCCATCATGGGGCGCACTTGTACTGCCATGTGCTGATAGATCCGCTTGCGACTGCTCACGATGGCGACCACGCCGTGCTTGCCCCGCTGCGCAATGCCCTGGGTGAGCAGGCATTGACCCGTGTGCACCGGGCCGACCTGGCCCATGTCCCCCAACTGCATCCCGTACTGGTCTGCCTGGCTTCGCCCGGCACGGTCCCCAGTCGCCGTCTGCTGGAACTAACCGCCCGGGCAGCGCAGAGGGCGTTGTTTCAGCAACGGCGTTACCTGTGTGGCTGGCTGTTCAGTGAGGCGCCTTCGGCCGCTGTCGCGTCCCATCTCACGGCCTTGTGTCGGTTGCCCGATTCCAATCGGGAATTCGGCTGCTACCCGGTCTATGAACCCGTCCGTCTGGAGTTGCTTGCGGCGACGTTCGAGCGGCTTGAACAAGGCCCATGGTGGCCGATCAGTGATTGGTTGTTCCTGAGTAGCGGTGGGAGGTTGGCAAGCCTGAAAGGGCAGAGCGGGCAGCGACACCCTTTGCCGACCCCTGCGCGGCGAATTCAGGATGACGTGGGGCTGATCGAACGTGTGCTGGCTACCTGGAGAGTGTTGCGAGCGGGTTCGCAGCACATCAATCAGTGCCAGATTCCACCGTTTGCTGCGGTGCGTGCTTCGAACCATGTCGATGATGCACGCAGGTTGGGCCTGAGCGAGATGGAGGACATCGTGGCCTTCGCTCTCCATCACCTGTGCATTCACCCCAGGCTGCATACCGTACCTGCGGTGGGCGAAATGATCGACGCAGCGGCCAGAGGTCAGGCGCCTCTTGCCGCATTGCTCGCCCGCTACTCCGAGGCGCAATGGCGCCAACTGATCGAATGCCTGCCGAAATCCGAGAGTCGCTTATGACCATCAGCCAACGTATCGCCCTCGCGATCGCCGAAGCCGGGCTGCCGCACGACCAGTGCATGTTCTGCGAGCGCCAGGGTCTGCCGATCCTGCCGCTGCGCCGCGCCCTGGTGCCCGATACCCGCCCCGATTGTGTCTCCACCGTGGCGGATAACCGGCATATCTCGACAAAGATCGGCTTGCGCACCTTGCGCAGGGGCTTCCTGTATGTGCTGCTCGAGCAGCAGGTCTGGCATGCCTATGCCGTCAGCGAGCAGGGTCACCTGCGTCGTTTCAATCCCTACGAGCCGCCAGACGGCCCGCCTTCGCCGCTGCCCGAAAAATGCGTGAACGAAGACCACGATATTCCTTCGGCCTTTCTCAACCTCGATACCAGCAGGTACGCCAGCGCCTGGCTGGCCTTCTCC
>NZ_NEIO01000035.1:0-15201 GCF_002113575.1 Pseudomonas sp. B8(2017)
AGAATTTCTTGACGACCATAGAGCATTGGAACCACCTGATCCCATCCCGAACTCAGCAGTGAAACGATGCATCGCCGATGGTAGTGTGGGGTTTCCCCATGTGAGAGTAGGTCATCGTCAAGATTCATTTCGCAAAACCCCTATCTGCACATGCAGGTAGGGGTTTTGTCTTTAAGTAGGAACTACAGAGATTCGCAGGTACGTCCGAGGGACGGGCCAGCACAAAGAATTTCTTGACGACCATAGAGCATTGGAACCACCTGATCCCATCCCGAACTCAGCAGTGAAACGATGCATCGCCGATGGTAGTGTGGGGTTTCCCCATGTGAGAGTAGGTCATCGTCAAGATTCAAATCCAAAGCCCCTGTCTGCGATGCAGACAGGGGCTTTGTCTTTTCCGGGGGGGCGCACTTTCAGGCGAGCGCGCTTCCCGTGTAGGAGCGGCCTTGTGTCGCGATCGGACGCGCAGCGACCACCATAGAGTCAGAACTGATAGCTGACCGTGGCACTGATATTGCGCTCTTCACCCATGTAGCAGTAATTCAGGCTTGCACACGAGGTGATGTAGCTTTCATTGGTGAGGTTATTGGCGTTCAGGCGTACATCCATCCCCCGGAGGCCGACCTTGCCCAGGTCATAGCCGATCGAGGCGTCGAACAGGGTATAGGAGGGCACCTTCATGCTGTTTTCCGCATCCACCCAGCTGTACCCCACATACCGCACCCCACCGCCCAAGCGCAGGCCATCCAGGGCCCCCTGGTGGAAGTTGTAGTCAGCCCAAAGCGAGAACATCTGTTTCGGTGCCTGGGTTGGCGAATTGCCCTTGTTATCCAGGTTGCCAGACACCAGGCTGGGCATCGACTTTGCGTACTCGATATCGGTAAAGGTATAGCCGCCCAGCAGCTTCAAGCTGTCGGTCAGTTGCACATGGGCCTCCAGTTCCAGCCCTTGTGAGCGCACTTGCCCTACAGGGCGATAGAAGTCCTCGTCAGGCTGCTTCGAGGCCAGGTTCTCCTGCTCGATGCGGAACACCGATGCGGTGAACAGGTTGTCGCTACCCGGCGGCTGATACTTGATACCAGCCTCCCATTGAGTGCCCTCGGTCGGTGCCAGAGGGCGGCCTTGCTGGTCGGATACGGTATTGGGGTTGAACGACTCCGAGTAACTGACATAGGGCGCAATACCGTTCTCGAACAGGTAGAGCACACCTGCGCGGGTAGTGAACCTGGAGCGCTGGTCACTGACCTTGGTGTTGCTGTCGCGATTCTCCTCGGACACCTTCACCCAGTCCTGGCGCAGCCCCAACGAGAAGCGCCATTGGTTCAGCTCCACCAGATCCTGCAGGTAAACACCCGTTTGCTGCAAGCGCCGCTGGTAGCGGTTCTCGCCCAGCACCTGAAGGTTGCCGTTGCCGTACTGCGGGTTGCCTGCATCCAACGGATCGACTGTGCCATAACGCCAGGCCACGTCAGCCTTGCGTCGCTGGTAGTCGGCGCCCAGCAGCAAGGTGTGTTTGGCGGCCCCGGTGAAGAATTCCGCCTGCAGCATGTTGTCGATGATGTACGAATGCAGGCGTTCGTCGCCGCCGGTATAGGCGCGGTTGAGGATATTGCTGTCGGCATCCGCCCAACCGGCGGAATACACCTGGTCCATCGACACGTCGGAATCCTGATAGCGGAAGTTCTGGCGTGCCGTGAACACATCGTTGAAGCGATGCTCGAACTGGTAGCTGAAGGACTGTTGGGTACGCTCGTAGTTGTCGATACCCGGCTCGCCCTCGAAGAAGTGGTCCGACAGGCGCAAGCCGTTGCGTTTGTGCAGCATGCCATCTGCGGGGTTACCGCCGTGATAGCCGCCGTTGGGGTCGTGTTGCAGGTAGGCCTGCAGGGTCAGCGAAGTGTCTTCGCTGAAGTCGATGCTGACGGCCGGCGCGATGGCGTAGCGTTCTTCCTTGTTGTGGTCGAACTGCGTGTCGGAAGCATCCGCCAGGCCTGTCAGGCGATAAGCGATACGCTTGTCGTCATCCACGGGGCCGCTGAAGTCGAAACCCATGCCACGCTGGCCTTGGGTACCGATGGTGGCCTGGACTTGATGGTAGGGGGTAAACAGCGGCTTCTTGGTGGTCAGCGCCACCAGGCCTCCTGGCGAGCTACGGCCATACAGTACCGAAGAAGGTCCCTTGAGAATATCGATGCGCTCCAGGAAGTACGGGTCCACCTGCATGGTGCTGTAGGTGCCGTTGTCTCCCATCGACTTGAGCCCGTCGACGTAGATGTTGTCCACCGAGCCGTCGTTGAAGCCACGCATGGCCACATAGTCATAACGATGGGTCGCCCCGTAGGGGTTGGTCAGTACCCCAGGTGTGTAGCGCATGGCTTGGGCAACCGTTTGTGAGCCTTGGTCGTCCATCTGCTGTCGGGTAACCACCGAGACCGATTGCGATGTCTCTACCAGTGGCATGCTGGTCTTGGTCGCCACTTGGCTATGGGTAGCGTTGTAACCCTCCATGCTGCCCAGTGCATTGCCGAGGGTGAAGCTACGGATATCGGTGTCTGGCAATGACAATGCAGCGCTTTGGGGTTGTGCCTGAAGCACGTAGCTCCGGCCGTCCTGGCTGACGGCTTCCAGGCCGCTGCCATTGAGCAACTGGTGCAGTGCCTGATCGGTTGGGTATTGCCCCTGCAGCCCGTTCGACTGCAAGCCTTGGGTGAGCTGGGGTGTGCTCGACAAGGTGATGCCAGCCTGGCGGGCGAACTGGTTGAGCACGTCATCCAACTGGCCGGCCGGGATCGCATAGTGGTGGCTCACCTGGGCGGTTTCAGCTGCTATGGACAGTTGCGTGACGGCTGTCAGGCCCAAGGCGGTGCCAAACAGGGCAGCCCGGACTGCTTTGCGCAAAGGTGCTGAGTGCAAGACAGGTCGAAAATCATTCGCGTTGAAGGTGCGCGTGTGCACGGGGGCGGTATGCATGAGGGGTCCGTTGAAGTGTGAGGGCAGGAGGTGTCGCTTACTGTCCTAGCCGGACCGGCATTCAAAACCCGTCAAAAAAGTTATTGGGGCCGCTACGCGCCCCATCGCCGGCAAGCCAGCACTCACAGGTATTGCATAGCCCTCAGGCCTTGTGCGATCCCTGTGGGAGCTGGCTTGCCGGCGAAGGGTTGCATAGCAGCCCTGAACGCAATAGCCCCCGTCAGATCAGGCCAGCCCCTCCACGCGAACCCACCAGCGTGTACGATGGCGAAGCCGCACGGGCAGCGTCCGTGGTAGCAGTTGCAGCAGTTGCTCCGGGTCTTCGAGGCGGAATACACCCGACAAGCGCAAATCGGCAATATCGTCGCTGCAGCCCAGATAGCCATGCCGATAACGGCTGACCTGCGAGAGGAAGTCGAACAGGCGCATGTCCCGGGTGACGATCAGGCCCTCGGTCCAGGCCATCGCATCCATGTCCACCTGCTCGAGCCGGTGTGTACCCTGCGCATCCAGACGCCAGTTCTGGCCGCTTTCGATCCATTGCAGCGGTCCATTGCCAGGCCGGTGTACAGCCACCCGCCCATGGCTGACACTGACCCGCGTGCAGTCGCTGTCCTGGCGCGCCACAAAGCGCCCTTCGAACCCTTCCAGCAACGCGTCACGAGTTTGTACAAGCAAGGGACGCTGCCGGCTGCAGGCAATCATCAGTTCCCCCTGCTTCAGGCGGACCAGGCGCTGCTGGTCATTGAAGGCCAGGTCGACGGCACTGCGGGTATTGAGTTGCATCAGCGAGCCGTCGGGAAGCGCAAAGCTGCGTCGTTCGCCCGTGCCGGTGGCGTAGTCCGATGTCCAGGCGTTGACCGCATCGAGGTCTTTTCCCAGCCATGCCGCCGTCCCCGCCATGGCAACGCCACCAAGCAGCTTCAACGCCTGCCGACGGTGCAGCCGGCGCTGGCTGGTCTCCAGGGTCTGCAAAGCCAGCCCGGCGCCAGGGACGGCACGCAGGTCGAGGTCCTGATGCAGGTGGATCACCCGTTGCCAGGCCTGTTCGTGTTCGTGGTGGGCAGTGCGCCATTGCCTGCACTGTTGCTGCAGGGCAGGGTCATGCCCGCTCTCGCGCAGCCTCAGCATCCACTGGATG
This sequence comes from Pseudomonas sp. B8(2017), assembly GCF_002113575.1. Taxonomy (NCBI): domain Bacteria; kingdom Pseudomonadati; phylum Pseudomonadota; class Gammaproteobacteria; order Pseudomonadales; family Pseudomonadaceae; genus Pseudomonas; species Pseudomonas sp. B8(2017). The sequence continues at coordinate 4,112 of NZ_NEIO01000035.1, forward strand.
GCCTGTTTGACCGTGGTTGCGCCAGGCTGTGCGGCGGTCATCATGTCAGCACTCGTCGCTGTAGCGCAGCAGGTAGCAATGGTAGAGCGCGTCGGCGATGTAGCGCTCCACGGTACGTACCGAGATGCCCATCTGGTCGGCGATGGCCTGGTGCTTCAGCCCTTCGCATTGGGCCAGCAAGAATGCGCGGCGTACTTTGGGCTTGAGGCCGTCGAGCATGCGCGCGATGCGCTCCAGCAACTCCAGCAGCAGCTCACGCGTTTCGGCCGAGGGGGCCTGTGCTTCCGGCAACTGTGCCAATGCCTCGAGATAGGCCCTGTGCAGTTCCTCGCGCCGCCAGTGGTCGATCACCAGCCCGCGCGCGACCGTCCGCAGGAAGGCCCGGGGAGTATTCAGTTGCAGGTGTTCGCGACGTTGCAACAGGCGCACGAAGGTGTCCTGGGCCAGGTCTGCGGCATCGGCGGCGTTGCCCAGCTTGCTGCGTAGCCAGGCATGCAACCAGCCGTGGTGGTCACTGTAGAGCGTTTGCACGGAATCGTTGCTGGGCATGGGTGAGGGCGCTGCCATCAATGGACATGAATGATAATTAGTCTCATTGTTGGCGGGGGCCGATTAATTTGCAACCCAGCCGACTGCACCATGCGCGCAGTCACTACCCGCTAGCGCCCCAGTTGCGTATCCAGATACTTGCGGATTACCCGCGATGCGTTATTCAGGTGCCGTTCCAGCACCGCTACCGCTTCGTCCACCAGCTTGTCGCCAGCCGCATCCGCCAGTGCGTTGTGATCGTCTTGGGTGAGCTTGCCCAGGCCCATGGACGAAAGATGAAACCGCAGGAAGCGCTCTTCCTCATTCAGTTCGTCCTCGATCAGGCGCAGCAGCTTCTTGTTCGGCGCCTTGTTGTACAACGACATGTGGAACAGGCGATTGAGGCGGCCGATTTCAGCGTGACGCGTTTCGTTTTCCAGTTGCTGGATATACCCGCGGGCGCTGGCGATGTCGCTGGCATCGAGCAGCGGAATGGACTGGCGCAGCGCCTCGGTCTCGAGCAGCACGCGCAGGGCATAGGTGTCCACCGCGTCCTCGCCGATCAACGGCGCAACCACCGCACCCTTGTGCATCTCCACTTTCAGCAGCGATTGCGCTTCGAGCTGGCGCAGGGCCTCGCGCACGGGCATGCGGCTGACACCGAACAAGGTGGCGAGCTCTTGTTGTCTTACGGCAGTACCTGGGGGCAAGCGGCCATCAAGAATGGCACTGCGCAGGCGTTCTTCGATCACGCCACGGGCCTGGTGCGGCAACAGCTGCTCGCTGGCCAGCACATTGCTCAATTTGATTTTCTCGGCCACGCGACGTCTGCCTCAACGATGACTAAAGTTGGATCCAATGACACTAGTAACAGCTCTTGGGGGTGTCAAACCTTTACCGGTAATGGAACCGGCGCCCCAAAAGCGCGGCTATGGTGGATGAAGTCGCCGGTCAAAGGAAGCGGCCTATGGAAGGTTATAACCAGAAAGTGTAGGTCGGGTGACCGGCGGGTGCATGATTGCAGGGTGCCATTGTCTTTTGCCGTGGCAAGCCGCACCATCGCTGCTTTCGACTGGCCTGAACAGGGCTTCGCAGTGGCGATATCCTGGATGCTCAAAACTGTTGTGCAACGTGTCGGCCTTGCTGTGCTGCTTGGCAGCCTGCTGCTGGGCGGCTTGCACGCGGATTGGGACTTTTCCCAGATCAGCCGCAAGTCGCAGGCCCTTTATGGCCCCTTGGGTGCCGGGCAGGGCCGGATCGATGCCTGGCAGAACCTGATGGCCACGCAGAAGCAGGGTACGGAGCTTGAGCGATTGCAGGTGGTCAACCGCTTCTTCAACCAGCAATTGCGCTATGTCGAGGATATCGACCTGTGGCATGAGGTCGATTATTGGGCCACGCCGGTGCAGGCGCTGATCAAGGGCGCAGGGGACTGTGAGGACTACGCCATCGCCAAGTATTTCAGTCTGCGGCGCATGGGCATCCCCAGCGAAAAGCTGCGCATCACCTACGTCAAGGCGCTGCGGCAGAACCGGGCGCACATGGTCCTGACCTATTATTCAAGCCCACAGGCACAACCATTGGTGCTCGACAGCCTGATGGATGCCATCAAGCCGGCCAGCCAGCGTACCGACCTGCTGCCGGTGTACGCCTTCAATGGTGAGGGTTTGTGGCTGACGGGCGCCGCAGGCAACAAGAAGGTCGGCGATACCAAGCGGTTGTCGCGCTGGCAGGATTTGCTGAAGAAAATGCAGGCCGAAGGGTTCCCGGCCGAGCCGGTCTACTGAAGGAGCACAGATGTCACTGTTCAAACAATTGCTGTTGGCCATTTGCCTGTTCCTGGTGGTCGCCTTCAGTGGCAGTTTCATGGTCAGCCTGGAAAGTTCGCGCAGCCAATACGTCAACCAGTTGCGCTCGCACGCCCAGGATGCGGCGACCGCGCTGGCGCTGTCGCTGACGCCGAATATTGATGACCCGGCGATGGTCGAGCTGATGGTCAGCTCGATCTTCGACAGTGGTTACTACTCAAGCATCAAGGTTGTCGACTTGAGTTCCAATGCTGTGCTGGTGGAGCGCCACGCTGAGCCGGACCCCGGCGGTGTGCCGCGCTGGTTCGTGCACCTGATCGGCCTGGAAGCCGCCGGTGGCGATGCCATCGTCAGCCGCGGCTGGCAGCAGGCCGCACGCGTTGAAGTAATCAGCCACCCGATGTTCGCCATTGCCAAACTCTGGCAGAGCGCCCTGGGCAGCCTGGGTTGGCTGCTGCTGTGTGGCGCGGCCAGTGCGGTACTCGGCGCCTTGCTCTTGCGTCGTCAGTTGCGGCCGCTGGACTACATGGTCGAGCAGTCCCACGCCATTGCCCGCCGCGAATTCCTCAGCCTGCCCGAGTTGCCGCGCACGCCGGAGCTGCGCCGGGTAGTACAGGCGATGAACCAGATGGTCGAGAAGCTCAAGGCACTGTTTACCGAGCAAGCCGAGCGCAGTGAGCGGCTGCGTGCCGAGTCTTATCAGGACAGCCTGACAGGGCTGTCCAACCGCCGTTATTTCGAGATGCAGCTGAACACGCGGGTGAGCAATCTGGAAGAAGCGCGCGCCGGCTACCTGCTGTTGCTGCGGGTCCAGGGGCTGGCGGGGTTGAACGCCCGTCTTGGCGGCCAGCGTACCGACCAGTTGCTACAGGCCGTGGGTGAGCAGTTGCGTCGCACCTGTGCCAGCTACCCGGAAACCAACGACCTGATTTCCCGCAGCCGTGGGGGCGAGTTCGCCGTGCTGGCGCCGGGTATGGTGCATGAAGAGGCGGTACAGCTTGCCCAGGCCCTGGAAGCGACGCTGCACAGCCTGCACGAAACGGGCGCCAGTGATATCGACCCGGTGGCTTGTATCGGCCTGGCGCCGTTCAGCCCCGGTGATTCACCGCAGGCATTGCTGAAGCTTGCCGACGAGGCCCTGGCCCGCGCCGAGAACCAGCCAACACCGGGTTGGGTATGCCTTGAACAAGGCGTGGCTGCAGTTGCCGCGGATAGCCAGCATGTCTGGCACGAGCGGCTGGACCAGGCGTTCGACAATGGGCATTTCGAACTGTTCTTCCAGCCAGTGGTGGATTGCGCTTCTGCGCAACGGGTACTGCACCACAAAGTGATTTCGCGTTTGCAGGATGGCCAGGGCGAGGCGCTGCCGGCCGGCCGCTTCCTGCCCTGGCTGGAGCGCTTCGGCTGGATGCCGCGGCTTGATGTGCTGGTGTTGGAGAAAGTGCTGGCGCACCTTCGAGGGCATGACCAGGTGTTGGCACTGAACCTGTCCGCCGCCACCCTGGCCGACCCCAAGGCACTTCAGCGTGTTTTCGAGCTTCTGGGCCAGAACACGGCGCTCGGCCCGCGGCTGGTTTTTGAAATTGGCGAGGAGCAGTTACCTGAGCAGGCGGCCCTGGAGCAACTCACCCGGCGCCTGCACGCGCTTGGCTTCGGCCTGGCGCTGCAACGCTTTGGTGGGCGTTTCAGCATGATCGGCAACCTGGCGCACCTGGGCCTGGCGTACCTGAAGATCGATGGCAGCTACATCCGCAACATTGATCAAGAGCAGCACAAGCGGCTGTTCATAGAAGCGGTCCAGCGCGCCGCACACAGCATCGACCTGCCGCTGATTGCCGAGCGGGTCGAGACGGAAGGTGAGCGGTTGGTGTTGCGGGAGATGGGTGTAGGCGGGATTCAGGGGCAGTTGGTTGGTGAGCCTGCCCCCTGGCGCTGAGGGTATGCGGTCCTTTGTAGGAGCGGCCTTGTGTCGCGAAAGGGCCGCACAGCGGCCCCAGGATTTCAGCAAAGATGCATAAATCGCTGGGGCTGCTGTGCAGCCCTTTCGCGACACAAGGCCGCTCCCACAGTGTGGGTCGCGGCGATGAGTGTGCTTTTTAACGCTCGCGCAACGCTTCCGAACGCGCTTTCATGATCGGCTTGAGCAGGTAGCTCATGATGGTCTTCTTGCCGGTCATGATATCGACCGTCGCCACCATCCCCGGAATGATCAGCAGCGGCTTCTCGTCAGTGCCCAGGTGGCTGCGGTCGGTGCGCAGCTTGATCAGGTAGTAGGTGGTCTTCTTGTCTTCATCGGTGATGGTGTCGGCACCGATCTGCTCCAGCTTGGCCTTCAGCCCACCGTAGATGGTGTAGTCATAGGCCGTGAACTTGACCGTCGCTTCCTGCCCAGGGTGCAGGAAGGCGATGTCCTTGGGCAGGATCTTCGCCTCGATGACCAGTGAGTCGTCCAGCGGCACGATTTCTATGATGTCGCTGCCCGGCTGGATCACCCCGCCAATGGTATTTACCAGCAGCTGCTTGACGATACCGCGTACCGGCGAAGTAACCATGGTGCGGTGCACGCGATCATCCAGCGCCTTGCTGGTCGCCGTGGCCTTGTTCAGCTCGGTGCGCGCTTCGTTCAATTGGGTCAGCGCTTCGCTGCGGAATTTGCCACGGGTCTCTTCGATCTTGCTTTGCACCTCGCGAATGGCCGCCTCGGCACGCGGGATGGCCAGCGCCGTGGAGTCCAGCTGACCGCGGTTCTCCACTTCGGCGCGGCGCAGGCGCAGCACCTCAACCTGGGAGATCGCCCCGGTGGCCACCAGGGGCTCGGACATGCTGATCTCCTTGCGCAACAATTGCAGGCTGTTGGCGTACTGGGCACGTTTCGAACTGTATTCGCGCAGTTCCTGCTGGCGCTGTACCAGCTGCTGTTGCAGGCCACCAATCTCGTCCTGCAGTTGCTGGCGCCGGCTCTGGTACAACGACTCTTCACTGGCCGCCTGGCTTGGCGCGGCCTTGCGCAGCGCTTCGTCGATCTTCAGCGGGCTGTCCTCGACCTCGGCACTCAGGCGCTCGACACGCAAGGCCATGGCCAGGCGGTCGGCCTCGGTTTCACCCACGTTGGAGGCGAAGCGGGTTTCATCCAGGCGCAGCAATGGCTGGCCCACTTCGACGATCTGCCCTTCCTTGGCGAAGATCTCGGCGACGATGCCGCCTTCCAGGTTCTGGATCTTCTGCACCTTGGACGACGGAATGGCCTTGCCTTCACCCCGCGTAACTTCGTCGATGGGCGCTACGCTGGCCCACACGATCAGGAACACGAAGAACAGGATCACGCCCCAGATGGTCAGCCGCACGACCCGCGGTGCATCCTCGATCAGGGCCTTGTTGACCTCTGGCAGCGGCTGGCCGCCCAGTGAATCGGAACCCTTGAAATAGCGCCGCAGGCCGTCCTTGAATTGCCCCACATCCAGCTTATGCAACACTGATCTGCCCCTTCTTCAGCGCATCCATGACCGCGGCTTTCGGGCCGTCGGCGACAATCTGCCCGCGATCGATCACGATCAGCCGGTCCACCAGCGACAGCAGCGAGGCACGGTGTGTGACCAGCAGCATCGTCTTCCCTTCCACCACCGCCTGCAGGCGCTGCTTGAGGCGTTCTTCGCCGGTGTTGTCCATGGCGCTGGTCGGTTCGTCCAGCAGCAGGATCTGCGGGTTGAGCAACAGCGCGCGGCCCAGGGCGACGTTCTGCCGCTGGCCACCGGACAGGTTCTGCCCGCGTTCACCCACCTGCAACTCGTAGCCGTCCGGGTGCAACCGAGCGAACTCATGCACACCCGCCAGTTCGGCAGCTTGCAGAATCAACTCATCCTCGATGTAGCGAGCCCCGCTGACCAGGTTGTCGCGCAGGGTACCGGCCAGCAGCTGGATGTCCTGGGGCACGTAGCCGATGTTGTGGCGCAGTTCGCTGACGTCGATCTGGCGAATGTCCACGCCATCGACCAGCAGCGAGCCGCTATCGGCCTCGTACAGGCCGACGATGAGCTTGGCCAGCGAGCTCTTGCCCGAGCCACTGCGGCCGATAATGCCCACCTTCTCGCCGGGGCGGATGGTGAGGTTGATGTTCTTCAAGGCCTGATTCTGTTGGTTCGGGTAGGTGAAATCGACCCCCCGGAACTCGACGCTGCCCTGCAGCACCTTGCGGCTCAGCGGGCGTTCTTCGAAGTTGCGTTCTTGCGGCAGTTCCATCATGTGGTCGGTGGAGACCATGGTCACCTTGGCTTGCTGGTAGCGGGCGAGCAGGCCGTTGAGCTGGCCCAGCGGGCCGAGGGCACGGCCGCTGAGCATGTAGCAGGCCACCAGGCCGCCCATGCTCAGGTTGCCGTCGATGATCAGGTACACGCCGACGCAGATCATCGCCACGCCTGCCAGTTGCTGGATCAGCAGGGTGATGTTCATCGCCAGGCTCGACAGCACCTTCACCCGCAGTTCCAGGCGGCTGAGGGTACCCAGGGTCTGCTCCCACATGTACTGGCGTTCGCTTTCGGCGTTGTTGACCTTTACCGCATCCAGGCCGGCAAGGGTCTCGATCAGGCTGGACTGGCGCTCCGAGGCCAGGGCCATGGTCCGTTCCATGGTCGCCATCAGTGGCCGTTGCAGGGCGTAACCGATGCCCAAGGCCAGCGGGAAGGCGATGATCGGGATCCACACCAGGTGCCCGCCAATGATGGCGATGACGATCAGGATCAGGACGGTGAACGGCAGGTCGATCAGGCTGGTCAGGGTCAGCGAGGCGAGGAAGTCACGCAGGCCCTGGAATTCGTGAATGTTCTGGGCAAAGCTGCCGACCCTGGCCGGGCGGTACTTCATCGACATGCCGACGATACGTTCGAACAGCGTTGCCGAAATGATCAGGTCGGTCTTCTTGCCGGCCAGGTCCAGGCACAAGCCGCGCAGGCCCTTGAGGATCAGGTCGAAGATGTAGGCACCGGCGATGCCGATGGCCAACACCCAGAGGGTCGAGGTGGCCTGGTTGGGCACCACCCGGTCATATACGTTCATCACGAACAGTGGCGCGGCCAGGGCGATCAGGTTGATCACCAGGCTGGCGGCGATGGCGTCGATATATAGCCACTTGCTGCGCAGCAAGGTATCGCGGAACCACGACTTCGCCCGCGGGATGAGGTTGCCGTGGTTGACGTCGAACTTGTGCTGCGGCTGGGCGAAGAATACCCGGCCACTGTAATCGCTTTGCAGGGCTTCGCGGCTGACATGTACCTCGCCGCCATCGCTCTCGCTGAGCAGCAGGCGCGCGGTGTCTTGGTTTTCCCAGCCCAGCAGGACGGCGCTGCGGCCTTCCTTGAGCAGCAGCATGGCCGGCATGGCGATGCTCGGGATCTGCTCCAGCTTACGCTGCAGCAGGCGCCCCTGCAGGCCGGCCCGGGCGGCTGCGCGGGGCAGAAGCTCGGGGCTCAGGCGCTGGGCCGGCAGCGGCAGGCCGGTGGTCAGCATGACCCGGCTGGCGGGTTTCTGGTGCAGAACACACAGGCTCAACAGACTATCCAGCAGGGGATCGTCATGCTGACTGCGTGGATCGTGGCTGAGTTGGACTCGACTGACTTCGGATTCCACGCGGCTCTTCATCCTTGTGGTGGGTGGGGGGGTGTGCCGCCGTTCAGGCTGGCTCACCCTGGCGTTCAATGGCGCTGCCAGGCAGTGGTCATGAGGCTACGGCACCTTGGCGCTTGGGCAACCGGCCAATGGTCGCCTTGAATCGGTATTGAGTAAACAATTCTACGGTCTTCATTCCTGGCAGACGATGCTGAGTGGCGGATGTTTCATTTTTGATCCAGTCAGCATCCAGGCCGAATTAATTTGCAGCATAGCCTGCCATCCGTCTGGCGGCAGAGGAGTTGTCGGTATCGACTTGTAGCTTGTCAATAAACAGGCGCTTATTTGTTGACGTCATTCGGTAACTAATTAGGCAAAATTTATTATTGGAAAGCAGGTCGCTGACAGGCTTTGGTTCGACAATCGACTACGTTTTCTCATTTTCGGGCTGGCAGTATTTGCGCAGTGGTTCGCTATCTCTTTGATCTACGGCAAATCGGGTGCCTGATTGTGCAGCGGTGCGGGCTGCTGGCTCCGTGAGCTATCGTATGGCCGCGCTTTTGCCTGGCTTCCCGATCAAAGTCTTGCTGCCTTCAGGCAAGGTTTGTGCTTGTAACCAGGCAATGACCCGAGCGAGCGAAAGTGACTTGGTTATTGACGCTTGAATCTTTGACAGCTGCCGATGAGCGGTTGTCCAGTCGTATTCTTTGCGGTTACCTAGGCACGAGGAAAGCTGCTGAAAGTACTGGCTGAAGACGCTTTGGATGATGTACGACACTTATCCTCAAGAAGCGCATGGTTAAGATTCGAATATCAATGTGACATTACATTGCTGATTGTTTAGGATGGCAATGTATAAGGTCAATAGTTTGGCATTTGGTTAATTCCAAAAAGTTATAGACGGAATATTGACGCCAATAAACGTCTAGAGATCATCGACATAGTTCCGCCTGAAGTGGTCTGCAAGTGCCGCTCTGGCAGGGAAGTACCCATCGGGTCACACGGAGAGTCCAATGAGCAGCGTTGTAGCCATCGTCAAAAGTATTGTCGGCCAGGTTATTGCGGTATCCCCAGAGGGCATTCGGCGTGTTCTGATCGAAGGGGACCGCCTTCTGGCCGGTGAGGAAGTGCTCACCGGCCCGGGTGGTGCAGTTACTTTGGAGCTGGCCGATGGCCGTCTGCTCGACCTGGGTCGTGATAGCCAGTGGAGCGCCGATGCGCCAGACAGCAGCACCGACCTGAGCCAGGCGACCGCACAGGCCGCGCCGTCGGTGGAGGAGCTGCAACAGGCGATCGCTGCCGGTGTCGACCCGACTACCGAACTTGAAGCGACTGCGGCTGGCCCATCATCGGCGGGCGGTGGTGGTGCACTGGGCGGTGGCCACAGCTTTGTCATGCTCGAAGAAACCGCGGGCCGGGTCGACCCTACCGTCGGCTTCCCGACTGACGGGCTGGGCTTTGCTGCCGTGCTCGATGGCGAAGAGGTTGGCGTGCTGGATACCACCAGCAACAACCAGGTAACTACGCCGACGACGGATACCAGCGTTGCTACCGACCTGGTTCTTGGCGCTACCCCGTCCATCAGCGAAGCGGGTGGTGTAATCGTTTATACCGCTACGGTTGGCCAGGCACCGAGCACCAACCTGGTGGTCACCCTTTCCAACGGGGCCGTAATCGTCATTCCGGCCGGGCAGACCTCGGGCAGCGTCAACGTCGTGGTTCCGGCAAACGATACCCCGTATATCGACGGGGACCAGATTTCGGCGACCGTAACGGGCACCACCGGGGGCGGTGGGCTGACGGTGACCGTGCCGCAAACACCTGCGGTTACCCAGGTTACCGATACCATCGACACTACCACCGCGACCCTGACCGCTTCTCCAAGCGTGACTGAAGGCGGCGTCATCACCTACACCGTGACCCTGAGCAACCCGGCGCAGACCCCGGTGACAGTAACCCTGTCCAACGGCCAGACCATCACCGTCGAAGCCGGCAAGACCCAGGGCAGCGTCGATTTCCAGACCCCGGCCAACGACGTCTACAACAACGGCTCTACCGTCAGCGTCACCATCGAGGGCGCCACGGGCGGCAACTTCGAGCAGCTGACGACGAATCCGACTCCGGCTCAGACCACGATCAACGACTCGGTCGACAACACCACCGCGACCCTGACGGCGAGCCCGTCGGTGACTGAAGGTGGCGTCATCACCTACACCGTGACCCTGAGCAATCCGGCTCAGACCCCGGTGACCGTAACCCTGTCCAACGGCCAGACCATTACCGTCGAAGCCGGTAAAACCCAGGGCAGTATTGACTTCCAGACTCCGGCTAACGACGTCTACAACAACGGTTCAACTGTCAGCGCCACGATTACCGGTGCGACCGGTGGCAACTTCGAGCAGTTGGTGCCGAATCCGACTCCAGCTCAGACCACCATCAACGACTCGGTCGACACCACCACCGCGACCCTGACGGCGATCCCGTCGGTGACCGAAGGTGGCGTCATCACCTACACCGTGACCCTGAGCAATCCGGCTCAAGCCCCGGTGACCGTAACCCTGTCCAACGGCCAGACCATTACCGTCGAAGCCGGTAAAACCCAGGGCAGTATTGACTTCCAGACTCCGGCTAACGACGTCTACAACAACGGCTCGACCGTCAGCACCACGATTACCGGTGCGACCGGCGGTAACTTCGAGCAGTTGGTGCCGAACCCGACCCCGGCTCAGACCACCATCAACGACTCGGTCGACACCACCACCGCGACCCTGACGGCGATCCCGTCGGTGACCGAAGGTGGCGTCATCACCTACACCGTGACCCTGAGCAATCCGGCTCAAGCCCCGGTGACCGTAACCCTGTCCAACGGCCAGACCATTACCGTCGAAGCCGGTAAAACCCAGGGCAGTATTGACTTCCAGACTCCGGCTAACGACGTCTATAACAACGGTTCAACTGTCAGCGCCACGATTACCGGTGCGACCGGTGGCAACTTCGAGCAGTTGGTGCCGAATCCGACTCCAGCTCAGACCACCATCAACGACTCGATCGACACCACCACCGCGACCCTGACGGCGAGCCCGTCGGTGACCGAAGGTGGCGTCATCACCTACACCGTGACCCTGAGCAACCCGGCCCAGTCGCCGGTGACCGTGA
>NZ_NEIO01000035.1:15297-18710 GCF_002113575.1 Pseudomonas sp. B8(2017)
TGACCCTGTCCAACGGCCAGACCATCACCGTCGAAGCCGGCAAAACCCAGGGCAGCGTTGACTTCCAGACCCCGGCCAACGACGTCTACAACAACGGCTCGACCGTCAGCGCCACCATCGAGGGCGCCACAGGCGGCAACTTCGAGCAGTTGGTGCCGAATCCGACTCCAGCTCAGACCACCATCAACGACTCGATCGACACCACCACCGCGACCCTGACGGCGAACCCGTCGGTGACCGAAGGCGGCGTCATCACCTACACCGTGACCCTGAGCAACCCGGCCCAGTCGCCGGTGACCGTGACCCTGTCCAACGGCCAGACCATCACCGTCGAAGCCGGCAAGACCCAGGGCAGCGTTGACTTCCAGACCCCGGCCAACGACGTCTACAACAACGGCTCGACCGTCAGCGTCACCATCGAGGGCGCCACAGGCGGCAACTTCGAGCAGTTGGTGCCGAATCCGACTCCAGCTCAGACCACGATCAACGACTCGATCGACACCACCACCGCGACCCTGACGGCGAGCCCGTCGGTGACCGAAGGTGGCGTCATCACCTACACCGTGACCCTGAGCAACCCGGCCCAGTCGCCGGTGACCGTGACCCTGTCCAACGGCCAGACCATCACCGTCGAAGCCGGCAAGACCCAGGGCAGCGTTGACTTCCAGACCCCGGCCAACGACGTTTACAACAACGGCTCGACCGTCAGCGTAACCATCGAAAGCGCCACAGGCGGCAACTTCGAGCAGCTGACCCCGAACCCGACACCAGCTTCGACTGTGATCAGTGACAGTATCGATACTGTCACCGTAAGCATCGTCAGCAATGGCAATGTGACCGAAGACCAGCAGCCTTCCTTCACCGTGAAAGTAAGCCAGGCACTGGACCGTCCTCTGACTGTCACTTTGTCCAACGGCGACACCGTGACCATCGAAGCTGGCAAGACCGAAGTCGAGTACAAGACCTCGGCCCAGGGTGATGACGTAATCAAAGACGCTGGCTCTGTCACCCTCAGCGTCACAGACGCTACCGTATCGGGTGCCACTTTCGAGAAGCTGGACCTTGGTGGGCCGGCGACCGTTGAAATCTCGGACACCATCAGTGAAGTCGTCGCTACTCTGACCGTCGACAAGGCCTCCGTAACCGAGGGTGGCCAGGTGACCTACACCGTCACCCTGACCAACACACAGGGCCTGCCGGTTACTCAACACGGCGCGTTGACCTTCACTCTGAGTGATGGGACGAAAGTCACCATCCCGGCCAACAACGCGTCGGGTACCGCGACCATCACCGTCGACGATGACGTTTATGTCGGTGGTCAGGCGGCTATCGCGAACAAGCTGGAATCCGTATCAGGTGCGGACAGCTTCGAGAAGCTGACGCTCAGCGGTGATACCGTCACCACCTCCGTAACAGACGAGCCAGGCTCCGGCATTCCGGGTACTGGTAACCAGGGCGATCTGGTACAGGTCACCATCACCGCCGACCAGCCCTCGGTGGCTGAGAACCTCAAGCCGACCTTCACCGTACGCATCAATGCCTCGCTGGAACACGACCTGGTCGTGACCCTGAGCAACAATGCCCAGGTCACCATCAAGGCAGGCGATACCAGCGCGCCGTATACTCACGACGCGCAGGGCGATGATGTCTACAACGACGCCGGCCAGATCAGTCTGGGCGTAGAGTCGGCGGCAGATGTCGACGGGCGAGTCTTCGAGAACCTGCAACTGGGCGGTCCCGCTTCGGTCGAGGTGACCGATACCATCAGCGAAGTGGTGGCCAAGCTGACGGCTACCGAGTCCGTCACCGAAGGTGGCGAGATCACCTACACCGTCACGCTGACCAGCAAAGACGGCTTGCCGCTCAACAGCCACTCGACGCTGTACTTCACCCTCAGTGATGGCAAGACCGTTGTTGTGGTACCGGCCAACAGCACCACCGGTTCGATCACCGTGACCGCGCCGGACAACGTATACGTGGGCGCCAATGCGCCAGTGGTCAACGCGATCGACTCGGTCAGCGGTGCAGACGCGTGGAAGTTCGAAAAACTGACCTTGGACAAGACCGAAGTCAGCACAACGGTGACTGACGAGCCCGGAACCCCAGGCCCTGGCGGCGATATCGTCAAGGTCACCATCGAGGCCAATCAGGAGTCGGTCTTCGAGAACCAGAACCCGACCTTCACCGTGAAGATCAACACCGTTCTGGCGCACGATCTGGTCGTGACCCTGAGCAACAATGCCCAGGTCACTATCAATGCGGGCGAAACCAGCGTGCAGTACACCCACGCCGAGCAGGGTGAAGACGTTTATCAGGACGCTGGCGAAATCAGCGTGGGCCTCAAGTCGGCGGCCGATACCGCAGGCAGCAGCTTCGAAAACCTGCAATTGGGCGGCGATGCGTCGGTGAAAGTAACCGACACCATCAACGAAGTGGTGGCCAAGCTGACGGCCACCGAGTCCGTCACCGAAGGTGGCGAGATTACCTACACCGTCACGCTGACCAGCAAAGACGGCCTGCCGATCAATAGCCACTCGACGCTGTATTTCACCCTCAGCGACGGCAAGACCGTTGTTGTAGTGCCGGCTAACAGCACCACCGGCTCGATCACCGTGACCGCGCCGAATGACATCTATGTAGGCGCTCAGCCTGTCGTCAATGCCATCGACTCGGTCAGCGGTGCAGACGCGTGGAAGTTTGAAAAGCTGACCCTGGACAAGACAGAGATCAGCACCACCGTCACAGACGGACCAGACTCTGAGGACACCACCTTCCTGACCCTGTCTGCTACGCCGACAGTGGCCGAAGGCGGCAAGATCACCTACACCGCCACCTTGACCAACAAGGCTGGCACCGACCTGGTGATCAAGCTGAGCAACGGTGAAACCATCACCATCGCCGCTGGCTCGAAAGAAGCCTCGATCACTATCGATGCACCAAGCGACGACGTCTACGTCGATGCCGAAGACTTGAGCGTAACCGTCACCGGCACCACCGGTGGCGACTTCGAGAAACTCGACGTCAGCAACACTGCGGCCGTGACCAAGGTCACCGACACCATCGACACCACTACCGTCACCCTGACCGCCACGCAAAGCGTGGTCGAGGGCGGCGTGGTGACTTACACCGCGTCGGTCAACCACAAGGTCACCGGTTCGGACCTGGTGGTAAAGTTGGCCAACGGCCAGACCATCACCATCCCGGTGGGTGAGTCGTCGGCTTCGGTACCGTTCACTGCACCGAACAACGTGCACAACACCAACCTGGATCTGACCAACAAGATCACCGACATCTCGGGTGGCAACTACGAGAAGACCGTGGCGGTTGGCGAGCCGGTGACCACCGTCACCGACAACCCGGCGACTCCGGACGTCACCACGCTCACCCTGACCGCGACGGATACCGTGGCCGAA
>NZ_NEIO01000036.1:0-18278 GCF_002113575.1 Pseudomonas sp. B8(2017)
TCACAAGCACCCACACGAATTGCTTGATTCGATTTGTTAAAGAGCGTTTGGTTAAGAGCTTTTCGTCTCAACCGAGGCGCGCATTCTACGCTTTCCTCATTTGCTGTCAAGCGTTTATTTTGAAGTTTTTTGCGAGAAACTCGTTTAGCTTCAAACACTTGACTCAACAGGGTGGCTGGTTTTGCTTCGCTACCGCGTTGGAGTGGTGCGCATTATAGGGCGGCGTTTCAGGAGGTCAACCTTTAATTTCAATAATTTAGAATCTTTTTGAAAAAGACCGCGTCAGGGCCGCCAGGTGCTCGCCGCAAGCCTTGCAGCGCCTGTGAGATCGAGCGCCGCGCGGGCGGCGCCCGATCTCACAGGCACCGAAAATACAACGCCATGCACCTTGCCCCCCATCCTCATAATTGCGCACTATATTGCTCACCCCCACCCCGCTCAAGGATCGCTGCACAGAAATGAACACCCAGCCCCGCAGCCTGGCCGCTACCCTCTTCCCGATCGGCCTGCTGCTCATCGCCATGGCATCGATACAGTCCGGTGCCTCCCTGGCCAAAAGCATGTTCCCCCTCATCGGCGCCCAAGGCACCACCACCCTGCGCCTGATCTTCGCCAGCATCATCATGCTGCTGATCCTGCGCCCGTGGCGTGTGCGCATGACCCGCAACGCCCTGCGCAACGTCATCATCTACGGCATGGCGCTGGGCGGCATGAACTTCCTCTTCTATATGGCCCTGCAAACGGTACCGATCGGCATCGCCGTGGCACTGGAGTTCACCGGCCCGTTGGCCGTGGCGATCTTCTCCTCGCGCCGGCCGATCGACTTCCTGTGGATTGTGCTGGCCATCGTCGGCCTGCTGCTGTTGCTGCCTGCCGGCCATGGCGGGCAGGCCCTCGACCCGGTCGGCGCAGCCTATGCCCTGGGCGCGGGCGTGTGCTGGGCACTGTACATTCTGTTCGGGCAGCGGGCCGGGGCCGAGCATGGCATCCAGAGTGCCGCACTGGGCGTTGTGGTCGCCGCGCTGTTCGTTGCCCCCATCGGTATCGCCCACGCCGGCAGCGCTTTGCTCACACCCGCCGTGATCCCCATGGCCCTGGGCGTCGCGGTGCTGTCCACCGCCCTGCCCTACAGCCTGGAAATGGTTGCCCTCACGCGCATCCCGGCACGCACCTTCGGCACCCTCATGAGCATCGAACCAGCCTTCGGCGCCCTGTCCGGCCTGCTGTTCCTGGGCGAGGTCCTGACGATTACCCAGTGGCTGGCCATCCTGGCGATCATTACCGCGTCGGTCGGCACCACCCTGTCCATGCGCAAGGAACCCAGCCCGGCCGTCGCGGCAGACTGATATGAGAAATATTTTCATTTGAGACAGGATTAATGATTGTAGCGACCCGTCTCGCTCATTAAGCTGTCACAGAATCATCATCTTTACGCTATCTACTGGACCGAACACGGACGCTGGGGAAATTTCAGGAAGAACCGAAGCGATAACGACAGGGCCTGGCAGCTGATCCGCCCTGCATTTAAGGACAGGAATGAAACGTATTTTGCTCATCCTGGCCATCTTGGCTATTGCTGGATGTGCCGCCACGGCCAAGACTGAGGTCAAAAGGGGCAAGAAGGGCCTGCATATCAATTGCTCCGGCCTGTCTTCCTCGTGGGACAACTGCTACAGCAAGGCCGCAAGCTCCTGCAGCACGCGCGGCTACCGGGTCATTGCACGCTCGGGCGATAGCGATGAAGAACCCGGTGACTACTTGTTCGGCATCAACCCGGCGGGTTACACCAGCCGCAGCATGATCGTCATCTGCAAGTAGAAAAAAAGGGCAGCTCGCAAGCTGCCCTTTTCATTTACTACCTTACAAGGGCGCGGTACGCGCCTGCAGCCAGGCCAGCGCGTCACCCTTGAGCAACGGCGCCAGGCGCTCGCGTACCTTGGCGTGATAACCGTTCAACCAGTCCAGCTCTTCCCTGGCCAGCAGTTCGGGCACCAGGCAGCGGGTATCGATCGGGCACAGCGTCAGGGTCTCGAAGTTCAGGAAGTCGCCGAAGGCGCTCTTGCCGGCCTCGCGGTTGACCACCAGGTTCTCGATGCGCACACCCCACTGCCCTGGGCGGTACGTGCCCGGCTCGATCGAGCTGATCATGCCCACCTGCATCGCCGTCTGCGGCGTGGGCGCCGCCTGGTAGGCAATGACCTGTGGCCCCTCGTGCACATTCATGAAGTAACCCACCCCATGCCCGGTGCCGTGGCCGTAATCCACCTGGTCAGCCCAGATCGGTGCCCGGGCAATGGCATCGAGCAACGGCGACAGCACGCCACGCGGGAAGGTGGCCCGCGACAGGGCGATCATTCCTTTGAGTACGCGCGTGCAATCCTGCTTCTGTGCAAGGCTCGGGTTGCCCACCGGCACCATGCGGGTGATATCGGTGGTACCGCCAAGGTACTGCCCGCCCGAATCGATCAGCAGCAGACCATCGCCCTCGATGACCGCATGCGACTGCTCGGTGGCACGGTAATGCGGCATCGCGCCATTGCCATTGAAGGCGGCAATGGTCGAGAAGCTCAACGACACGAAGCCTGGGCGGCGGGCACGCGCGGCACTCAACTGCTCGTCGACCGTCAGTTCGGTAACCCGCTCCCGACCGAGGTTGGCCTCGAGCCAGGCGAAGAACTCGCACAAGGCCGCGCCGTCCTGCTCCATCACCTGGCGGATGTGCACCAGATCGTCATCCCCCTTGCACGACTTGCTCAGGGTGCTGGGGTTGAGCCCCTCGACCAGTTCCACCCCGGCCGGCAGGTTATCCAGCAGGCCGCAGGTTACCCGGGCCGGGTCGACCAGCAATCGGCTGCCGGCCGGCATGGCGGCAAGGGCATTGCCTGCTTCGGCGTAGTCGCGCGCCTCGATACCGTCGGCCGCCAGCACCTGGCGTAGATGATCGTCGAGCTTGTCCTGGCCGACGAACAGGATGGCCTGCTGCTGGCTGATCAAGGCAAAGGCGACGAACACCGGGTTATAGGACACATCGCTACCGCGCAGGTTGAACAGCCAGGCAATGTCATCCAGGGTAGCGATGAAATGCCAGTCGGCCCCCTTGGCCTGCACGCTCTGGCGCAACTGCGCCAGCTTCTCCGCACGGCTTACCGTGGCGTGCGGTGGCAAATGCTGGTAGACCGGGTTGCCTGGCAGCGCCGGGCGCCCTTCCCATACCTGGCCCAGCAGGTCCTTGTCCGTCACCAGTCGCGCCCCGCGCGCCTTCAGCCGGTCGCCAAGCTGGCGCGCCGAAGCCAGGGCCATGACCGCACCGTCTACCGCCACGCTGCCATTGGTCTCGACGTGATCGCCCAGCCATTCCAGCGCACCAGGCTTGCCCGGCAACAGCTTCATCAGCTCGATGCCGCTGCCAGCCAGCTCGTGTTCCGCCTGTTCCCAGTAGCGGCTATCGACCCACAGCCCGGCAAAGTCAGCCGTGACCACCAGCGTGCCGACCGAGCCGTGGAAACCCGACAGCCACTGGCGCCCTTGCCAGTAACCGGGCAGGTATTCGGAAAGATGGGGGTCGGCCGAGGGTACCAGCAAGGCATCGATGCCCTCTGCGGCCATGGCCTGGCGAACCTGCGCCAGGCGCTGCGGCACGCTTTGCCCAAAGGTGGTCTGAACGTTCATGCGCTCTCCTGCGGCTACATCACGGTTTATCCAGTGTGCCGATAATGGAACAGCCGCCGAAGCCCTGCAATCGTGGCGACCGACACACGGCATGCATTGCCCGTCACGCCCTGCGCATACCAGACATTTCCTACAGACGGGCCAGTACCACCGATCAAGTTCCGCTGAACTTCCTCAAAGCACCGGCTTCACACTCAGTACATTCATTGCACACAGGCAAATGACCATGCCCAATGCCTGCGCCCCTAAAAGCGGCGTGGTGCTGCTCGACACCCGCGCGCACACCCCCGACCACGAGCATGCCGTGCACCTGAAGCTTGCCGATGGCCTGGCCCGCCTGTTGGGCTGCCCACACGTGCAACCCGGCCAGCCACCAAGCGCCACCGATGGCTACTACTACCTGCCCACCGAAACCCTGGTCGATCCCAAGCGCCATGCCGCCCTGGGCATCTGCAGCGAGCAGGACCTGTTCGGTGGCCTGGTCGCACACCCCTACATGGCGACCAAGGCGATCTCCCACCCGTTGCCGGCCGGGGCCAGTTTCCCGCCGGGCTGGACCGATGCCTTCGCCCGCCAAGCCAGCGACGCCCTGCTGCGCGGCTACACCGTGTTCAGCAAGGCTGATGCGCGCACCGCCGCACCGCTGTTATTGGCGGACGGCCCGTTGCGAATCAAGCCGGTACTGGCCTGCGCAGGCCGTGGGCAACAGGTCATCACCACGGCCGATGAGCTGGAACCGCTGCTGGCCGGCATGGATGACCAGGACCTTGCGCTGTGGGGGCTGGTGCTCGAGGAAGACCTGAGCGAAGTGCAAACCTTCAGCGTCGGCCAGGTACGTGTCGCCGGCCTGACCTGCAGCTATCACGGTACCCAGCAACTGACCCGCGACCACCAGGGCACGGAAGTGTATGGCGGCTCCGACCTGGTAGTGGTGCGCGGTGACTACCAGGTACTGCTGCAACTGCCGCTGGAGGAGCCGCTGCGCCTGGCCATCAACCAGGCGATGGCCTACGAGCAGGCCGCCGAGCAGCACTTCCCCGGCTTCATCGCCTCACGGCGCAACTACGACATCGCCCGCGGCGTCAATCCCCTGGGCCACCTGCGCAGCGGCGTACTCGAACAATCCTGGCGCCTGGGCGGAGCCAGCAGTGCCGAGCTGCTGGCCTTGCAGGCGTTCGCCGACGACCCGGCATTGCAACGGGTGCGTGCCTCCACCCATGAAGTGTTCGGCACCCCCGAACTGCCCACTGACGCCACCCTCTTTTACCAAGGAAACGACAGTGAACTCGGACAACTCAGCAAATTCGCGCGGATTCGTGAACATGACCATTCAGAGTGAAACCGTTGAACTGCAGGTCGAGGATGACAGCATCGTCGGCACCCTGGTCAGCCCCGGCAGCAAGATGCCGGGCATTCTCTTCGTCCACGGCTGGGGTGGCAGCCAGCAACGCGACCTGGCCCGCGCCCGGCATATCACCGGGCTGGGCTGCGTGTGCATGACCTTCGACCTGCGCGGCCACGAAAAAACCGAAAGCCAACGGCTGACGGTCACCCGCGAACAGAACCTGACCGACCTGCTGGTGGCCTACGACCGGCTGGTAAGCCACCCGGCCGTCGACACCAGTGCCATCGCCATCATCGGCAGCAGCTACGGCGGCTACTTGGCCACCCTGCTGACCCGCGAGCGGCCGGTCAAATGGCTGGCCCTGCGGGTGCCCGCCATGTACTGGGACGACGAATGGAACCTCCCCAAGCAAACCCTCGACCGGCAACGGTTGAACGCCTACCGCCAGCGCCCGCTCGGCCCGGCGGACAACCGCGCACTGGCCGCCTGTGCCGAGTTCGGTGGCGATGTACTGCTGGTGGAGTCCGAGCAGGACGACTATGTGCCGCACAGCACCTTGATGAGCTACCGCTCGGCATTCGTCAGCGCCCATTCGCTCACCCACCGCATCGTCGACGGTGCCGACCACGCGTTGTCCAGCGAAGAGAGCCAGAAAGCCTACAGTTCGATCCTGGCGGCATGGATCAGTGAAATGGTCGTTGGCGCCCGCCTGGACCGCTACCCGCACTACGCGCCCTGGTATGCGTGAGGCTCGCCCACCTGGCAATGCAGGCCGCCATCGGCGCCGCGCACCAGGCTACGCAGGGTCTGGTAGGCAGCAAAGTTGACCCCACGCGCCTGATGCTGGCCAAGCAGTTCGAGGAAAGGTTCCCCGACGAAATAAACGGCCGCCGCTGCCCACGCCTGGCGGGACTGCCATTGCAGGTACTGCAGCACCCGGCTGCCATCGTCGCTGGCCTGGATACTGACACCCTGCAGCCCTTCGCAACGCGCGGCCAGCGCTTCGCTGCGCGCCACCAGCGCCTGGGCCAACGCCTGCTGGAACCTGCCGGGTACTTCGTATTCGATCATCTGGGTAAACCACAGGGCATGGGATGTTGCCGTCATGAACGGTCTCCTGGTGACGGACGCCTACAGCGCGATGCCGAGCAGGGTAAAACCTCAAGTTATGTCAAGGTCAAGCGGTTTTCCGCACCGGGAATGCCCCCGTGCCCTAACCCGATACCGCGAAGCGCCGCCGGTAATCACTCGGGGTCAGGCCGGTGATGCGCTGAAACACCTTGCGAAACGCACCCGGGTCCTGGTAACCGACGCCCCAGGCGATCTGCTCGACATTGCGCCGGGTGAACTCCAGCAAGCGGCACGCCCGCCCCACCCTCACCTGCTGGCAGTACTCGGTTGGCCGTAGCCCCGTGGCAGCACGAAAACGCCGCAGGAAGGTGCGTTCCTCCAGCCCCGCGCACGCTGCCATGCTGGCCAGGTCGGCATCCTGCCCACCGTTGCCCTGCAACCAGTGCTGCACTTTCAGCACCGCCTCATCGCCATGGTCCAGGCGTGGATTGAACACTGCACCGGGCAGTGGCGCCGCGACCGGGTCGACCGCCAGGTAGCGGGCAGTTTCCCGCGCCACCGTCGCGCCCATGAAGCGCTCCAGCAAGCGCAAGCCCAGGTCGGTCCAGGCCATCAACCCGGCCGAGGTGACGATGTCGCCATCGTCCAGCAACGGTTGCTGGGCCTCGACCCGCACCTTGGGAAAACGCTGGGCAAGCGAATGCACGTAGTTCCAGTGGGTGCAGGCCGGGCGCCCGTCGAGCAGGCCACTGGCGGCGATGAAGAACACCCCGATGCACACCGACGCCAGCACCGTGCCGTGCCCGTGCAACTGGCATAACGATGCACGATGGCGCTCAAGCAGCTCACCCTGAGGTGCCGACTCCAGGCTCGGCGGAATGATCAGCACCCGCAGATCGGCCGCGGCGGCAGGTGGACTCTCAGGGGCAGGCTGCAAGTGCCCCGCTTCGTCCGCCTGCCAGAAGCTGATACGCACCGATGGCAACTCGACGGCACCCAGTTCGGCAACCACCCGATTGGCCACCAGGAACAGGTCGGCCAGCCCATGCACGGCAGCACGTTGCGCACCTGGGTACAGCAGCAGGCCGATGTCCAGGCTGGCGGGGTTGTCAGTTTTTGCCTGCATAGTGTCGTTCGCGCCAATCCTCAGGTCAGTGCACACAGCCTATAACTAACGTCATCCAACGACTACTGCCACAGGAGGCAGCATGAGCAAGCAGGCGCTGATCATCATCGACATCCAGAACGACTACTTCCCGGGCGGCAAATGGACCCTCGATGGTGCCGACCAGGCGGCCGACAATGCTGCCCGCCTGTTGGCGGCGGCGCGTGAACGGGGCGACCTGGTGGTGCATGTGCGGCATGAGTTCGACAGCGCCGATGCGCCGTTCTTCGCGCCAGGCTCGCAGGGTGCGGCGATCCATGCCAAGGTCGAGCCTCAGGCCGGTGAACCGGTGGTGCTCAAGCACAAGGTCAACGCCTTCCTCGGTACCGACCTTGAGCACACGCTGGACCGGCATGGCGTCGAGGCCCTGACCATCGTCGGCAGCATGAGCCACATGTGCGTCGACGCCGCCACCCGGGCCGCGGCCGACCTGGGTTACGACGTGACCGTGGCGCACGACGCCTGTGCCACGCTGCCACTGGAGTTCGATGGCAAGCGGGTGCCGGCGGCGCAGGTGCATGATTCGGTGATGGCGGCATTGGCGTTTGCCTATGCCAAGGTGGTCAGGACCGATGAGTTGATAGGAGACTGACCACGAACCTTGGGTTGCCCATACGGGCCTCATCGCCGGCAAGCCAGCTCCCACAGGCCCACCTTCAGGCTCAGAGCCAGCGGCGAACCTGTGGGAACTGGCTTGCCGGCGATGAGGCCCTGGAGGCAGCAACACCTCTCGATCAAATCACCACATTGCGCACAAACCGCACCGCCACCGCCCCATCGTTGCGATAGGCATACCGACAGTTGCTGGGAAACACATGGAACTGCCCGACCTGCAGGCGATGCTCGACCCCTTCGATAATCAGCGTCAGTTGCCCTTGCGCCACATAGATCTGCTCGCTCCAGCCCTCGGCATCAGCCTCGCTGGAATAGCACTCGCCCGGTGCCAGGGTCCATTCCCACAGCTCCACCTCGCGCCGCGCCACACTGCTGCCCAGCAGCACCGCCCGGCTCTGCGGGTGCTCCCCGGCCCAGGCCAACTCTTCGATGCGCCCGGGATCACGCTGGTCAGGTGCCTGGATCAGGGTACTGAAAGCCACGCCCAAGGCTTCGGCAATCAGGTCTAGGGTAGTCAGGCTGACATTCTTTTCGCCCGCCTCGATCGCCACCAGCATGCGCCGGCTGACACCGGAGCGTTCCGCCAGAGCCGTCTGGCTCATGCCCGTGGCATTACGCAGGCTGCGTACATTGAGGCTGACATGTTGCAGCACCGATGCCCGGTGCGAGGAATCTTTGTGCACTATATTGCTCACTGGTCGGTATTGCGCAGTATACTGCCCACTTTGCGGCGATTGTGCGCCGCCCCCTCCGAGTGCGCAAGACCATGAGCCAGCCCAGCAGCAAACCGACCCCTGCCATTGCCTTTCGCCTGAGCAAGGCCGAACTGGTGCTGGTGTTCATCACCATGCTGTGGGGCGGCACCTTCCTGCTGGTGCACAACGTGATGACCGTCAGCGGCCCGATGTTCTTCGTCGGCCTGCGCTTCGCTGCAGCCGCGCTGTTCGTCGGGGTGGTCTCGGCGCGGGCGCTGCCGGGGCTAACCTTCACCGAACTGAAGGCCGGCATGCTGATCGGGGTGTCGATCATGCTCGGCTACGGCCTGCAGACCATGGGCCTGCAAACCATCAGCAGCAGCCAGTCGGCGTTCATCACCGCGCTGTACGTGCCGTTCGTGCCGCTGCTGCAATGGCTGGTGCTGGGCCGGCGCCCCGGCCTGATGCCCAGCATCGGTATCGGCCTGGCGTTCATCGGCCTGATGCTGCTGGCCGGCCCTGAGGGTGGCAGCCTGCACTTCAGCGAAGGCGAGCTGGTAACCCTGGTCAGCGCCGTGGCCATTGCCGGCGAAATCATCCTGATCAGCCGCTACGCGGGCCAGGTCGATGTGCGCCGGGTCACCGTGGTGCAGCTGGCGACCGCCTCGCTGCTGGCGTTCCTGATGATCGTGCCGACCCAGGAGCGCATACCCGACTTTTCCTGGCTGCTGCTGGCCAGTGCCGTGGGGTTGGGCGCCATGAGCGCGGTGATCCAGGTGGCAATGAACTGGGCGCAGAAGTCGGTCTCGCCCACCCGCGCCACCCTCATCTATGCCGGCGAACCGGTATGGGCCGGGATCGTCGGGCGCATCGCCGGTGAGCGCCTGCCGGGCGTGGCACTGCTCGGCGGCCTGCTGATCGTGATCGCGGTGGTGGTCAGCGAACTCAAGGTGCGCCGTCCGCGCGAGGTGGCCGAAGCACGGGACGTGCAGGATGAAGGCGAACGCCAGGCTGGCCTGTAAAGCCGCCAACTGCGGCTATGCTTTGTAAGAATCTGTTATAAAAAAACAGCTTGTCACAGCCTGTTTGTAGGATTCTGCGACAGCTTGCGTGTTGGTGATCAACCCCTCGGCACGTATGATTCTTTGCAAACTTCTCCAGAATAGAACGCTATGTCATTGATAGTGCTATTGCTTCTGCCGTTCGTGGGCAGTTGCCTGGCAGCCGTGCTGCCGCACAACGCACGTAACGCGGAGTCCATTCTCGCCGGGCTCGTGGCCCTGGTCGGCGCTGTCCAGGTAGCACTGCTGTACCCTCAGGTTGCCCACGGTGGCGTGATTCGCGAAGAATTCCTCTGGCTGCCCAGCCTGGGGTTGAACCTGGTGCTGCGCATGGACGGCTTCGCCTGGCTGTTCTCGCTGCTGGTGCTGGGCATCGGTACGCTGGTGTCGCTGTATGCCCGCTACTACATGTCGCCACAAGACCCGGTGCCGCGCTTCTTCGCCTTCTTCCTCGCCTTCATGGGCGCCATGCTCGGCCTGGTGATCTCCGGCAACCTGATCCAGCTGGTGTTCTTCTGGGAACTCACCAGCCTGTTCTCGTTCCTGCTGATCGGCTACTGGCACCACCGTGCCGACGCCCGCCGCGGCGCCTACATGGCGCTGATGGTCACGGGCGCGGGCGGCTTGTGCCTGCTGGTGGGTGCCCTGCTGCTCGGCCATGTGGTCGGCAGCTACGACCTGGACAAGGTCCTGGCTGCCGGCAACACCATCCGCCAGCATGCGCTGTACCCGGTGCTGCTGCCACTGATCCTCATCGGCGCCCTGAGCAAGAGCGCACAATTCCCCTTCCAGTTCTGGCTGCCCCATGCCATGGCAGCGCCCACCCCGGTATCGGCTTACCTGCACTCGGCGACCATGGTCAAGGCAGGGGTGTTCCTGCTGGCGCGCCTGTGGCCGGTGCTGTCGGGCAGCGAGGAGTGGTTCTGGATCGTCGGCGGTGCCGGCGCCCTCACCCTGCTGCTCGGCGCCTTCGCCGCCATGTTCCAGAACGACCTCAAGGGCCTGCTGGCGTACTCGACCATCAGCCACCTGGGCCTGATAACCCTGCTGCTGGGCCTGAACAGCCCGCTGGCCGCCGTCGCGGCGGTGTTCCACATTCTCAACCACGCCACCTTCAAGGCCTCGTTGTTCATGGCCGCCGGCATCATCGACCACGAAAGCGGTACCCGTGACATCCGCCGCCTCAGCGGGCTGATACGCCTGGTACCATATACCGCCACCCTGGCCATGGTCGCCAGCGCCTCGATGGCCGGCGTGCCGTTGATGAACGGTTTCCTGTCCAAGGAAATGTTCTTCGCCGAAACGGTGTTCATCAGTTCCACTGCCTGGGTCGAGGCCACGCTGCCGGTGATCGCCACCCTGGCCGGCACCTTCAGCGTGGCCTATGCCCTGCGTTTCACCGTCGATGTGTTCTTCGGCCCCACGGCGCAGGACCTCCCGCACACCCCGCACGAACCGCCACGCTGGATGCGGGCGCCGGTCGAACTGCTGGTGCTTACCTGCCTGGTGGTGGGCATCTTCCCTGCCCAGTCGGTCGGCCCGCTGCTGGCCGCCGCCGCCCTGCCGGTGGTGGGCGGCACCCTGCCGGAATACAGCCTGGCCATCTGGCATGGCTGGAACGCGCCGCTGATCATGAGCCTGGTGGCCATGAGCGGCGGTATCGTGCTGTACCTGCTGCTGCGCAAGCAGCTGCGCCTGGGCCGCTTCCCCTACCCGCCGGTGATCGAGCGTTTCAACGGCAAGCGCCTGTTCGAACACGGCCAGGTGCAACTGATGCTGCTGGCGCGGCGCATCGAGCGCCTGCTCACCAGCCGCCGCCTGCAGTCGCAGCTGTTCATGCTGGTGCTCGCCGCCTTCCTCGCCGGCCTCACCCCCATGCTCTACAGTGGTCTCAGCTGGGGCGACCGGCCGAAGATTCCGGGCTCGGGCGTGTTCGTCGCGCTGTGGCTGATCGCCATTGCCTGCGCCATCGGCGCCGCCTACCAGGCCAAGTATCACCGTTTGGCGGCGTTGATCATGGTCAGCGTCTGCGGCCTGATGACCTGCATCACCTTCGTCTGGTTCTCCGCGCCCGACCTGGCCCTGACCCAGCTGGTAGTGGAAGTGGTCACCACCGTACTGATCCTGCTCGGCCTGCGCTGGCTGCCGCGGCGGATCGAAGGCGTATCGCCGCTGCCGGGCAGCCTGGAGCGTGCGCGCATGCGTCGCCTGCGCGACCTGCTGCTGGCGGTACTGGTAGGTGGCGGCATGGCCGTGCTGTCCTACGCCATGCTCACCCGGCCGACGCCGAACGACATTTCCTCGTTCTACCTGAGCCGGGCCCTGCCCCAGGGCGGTGGCACCAACGTGGTCAATGTCATGCTGGTCGACTTCCGTGGTTTCGATACCCTCGGTGAAATCACCGTGCTGGTGGCCGTGGCGCTGACCGTATTCGCCCTGCTGCGGCGCTTCCGCCCGCCGAAGGAAAGCATGCAACTGCCAGCGCAGCAGCGTCAACTGGCACCTGACGTGGTCACCGACCTGATCAACCCACGGCATGCCACCGACACCGCTCTGGGCTTCATGATGGTGCCCGCGGTGCTGGTGCGCCTGCTGCTGCCGATCGCCCTGCTGGTGTCGATGTACCTGTTCATGCGTGGCCACAACCAGCCCGGTGGCGGCTTTGTCGCCGGCCTGGTGATGTCGGTGGCGTTCATCCTGCAGTACATGGTGGCCGGCACCCAGTGGGTCGAGGCGCAGATGAGCCTGCGCCCGCTGCGCTGGATGGGCACCGGGCTGCTGTGCGCAACCCTGACCGGCGCGGGCGCCATGCTGCTGGGCTACCCATTCCTCACCACCCATACCGCCCACCTGCACCTGCCGTTGCTCGGCGATGTGCACGTGGCCAGCGCGCTGTTCTTCGATGTCGGCGTGTTCACCGTGGTGGTCGGCTCGACCCTGCTGATCCTCACTGCCCTGGCGCACCAGTCGGTGCGCGCCTACCGCCCGGGCAACCCGGCGAAAACCAGCCAAGCAGGAGCCGCCTGATGGAAGAAGTGATTGCAGTAGCTATCGGCGTGCTGGCCGCCTCGGGGGTGTGGCTGATCCTGCGCCCGCGAACCTACCAGGTGATCATGGGCCTGTGCCTGCTGTCGTACGGGGTCAACCTGTTCATCTTCAGCATGGGCAGCCTGTTCATCGGCAAGGAACCGATCATCAAGGACGGCGTGCCCCAGGACCTGTTGCACTACACCGACCCCCTGCCACAGGCCCTGGTGCTCACCGCCATCGTCATCAGCTTCGCCATGACCGCGCTGTTCCTTGTGGTGTTGCTGGCCTCGCGCGGCCTGACCGGTACCGACCACGTGGATGGCCGGGAGCGTGACGAATGAGTGGCATGAGCCAATTGATCATCGCGCCCATCCTGCTGCCCCTGGTGACCGCGGCAGTGATGTTGCTGCTGGG
Source organism: Pseudomonas sp. B8(2017) (assembly GCF_002113575.1). Lineage (NCBI taxonomy): Bacteria > Pseudomonadati > Pseudomonadota > Gammaproteobacteria > Pseudomonadales > Pseudomonadaceae > Pseudomonas > Pseudomonas sp. B8(2017). The sequence goes on from NZ_NEIO01000036.1 coordinate 13,066, forward strand.
CGAGAAACACCGGCAGATAAAAGCCCGGCTGAACCTGCTGTCGACCTTCGCCGGCCTGGCCATCGCGGTCAGCCTGCTACTGTGGGTGCGCACCCAGGGCCAGGCGGAATCGATCGGTGTCTACCTGCCGGGCAACTGGCCGGCGCCGTTCGGCATCGTGCTGGTAGTCGACCACCTGTCGGCCCTGCTGCTGACCCTCACCGGCATCATCGGCTTCAGTGCCCTGCTGTTTGCCCGCGCCCGCTGGGACGGTGCCGGGGCCAGCTTCCACGCACTGTTCCAGATCCAGCTGATGGGCCTGTACGGCGCCTTCCTCACCGCCGACCTGTTCAACCTGTTCGTGTTCTTCGAGGTGCTGCTGGCCGCTTCCTATGGCCTGCTGCTGCATGGCTCGGGCCGCGCCCGAGTGCGTGCCGGCCTGCATTACATTGCCATCAACCTGTTTGCCTCGTCGCTGTTCCTGATCGGCGCGGCGATGCTGTATGGCGTGACCGGCACCCTGAACATGGCCGACCTGGCCCTGAAGATTCCGCTGGTGCCGGAGGCCGACCGCGGCCTGCTGCACGCCGGCGCGGCGATCCTGGCCATGGCCTTCCTGGTCAAGGCCGGCATCTGGCCGCTGAACTTCTGGCTGGTGCCGGCCTATGCCTCGGCCAGCGCGCCGGTGGCTGCGCTGTTCGCCATCATGACCAAGGTCGGCCTGTATGCCGTGCTGCGCCTGTGGACACTGCTGTTCTCCGGGCAGGCCGGGGCCTCGGCGCACTTCGGTGGTGAATGGCTGGTGTACGGTGGCCTGGTCACCCTGGCGGTGGCGGCGGTGTCGATCCTGGCCGCGCAGCGCCTGGAGCGCATGGCCGCCCTCAGCATCCTGGTTTCGGCCGGCACCCTGCTCGGCGCCGTCGGTTTTGCGCAAGCGGCGCTGACCGGCGCGGCATTGTTCTACCTGGTCAACTCGACCCTGGCGCTGTGCGCGTTGTTCCTGCTCGCCGAACTGGTCGAACGTTCGCGCTCGGCCAACGAAGCACCGCTGGACGACGAAGAAGACGCCATGCCGCCACCGCTGGAATCACTGCACCCGCCCAAGGGCATCAACCTCGACGATGAGCAGAAGGTGGTGATCGGCCAGATCATCCCGTGGACCATGGCCTTCCTCGGCCTCAGCTTCATCGCCTGCGCCCTGCTGATCATCGGCATGCCGCCGCTGTCGGGCTTTGTCGGCAAGCTCAACCTGATCAGCGCGCTGTTCAACCCGCAGGGGCTGGGCGTACCTGCCGAGCAGCCGCTGGGCACGGCGGGCTGGGGCCTGGTGGCGTTGCTGATCCTGTCTGGCATGGCCTCGCTGATCGCCTTCGGCCGCGTCGGCATCCAGCGTTTCTGGAAGCCTGAGGAACGCCCGTCGCCGGTGCTGCGCCGCTATGAATGCCTGCCCATCGTCATCCTGCTCGGCCTGTGCATCATCCTCAGCTTCAAGGCCGAACCGCTGCTGCGCTACACCCAGGACACCGCCGCCAGCCTGCAGGCCCCCGACGCCTATATCGAAGCCGTGATGGCCGCCCGGCCGATTCCTGGCCCCACCTCGCTCGACGTACAGGTGCAGCCATGAATCGACTGTTCCCCGCACCGCTGTTATCGGTTTCGCTGTTCGGCCTGTGGCTGTTGCTGAACCTGTCGGTCAGCCCCGGCAACCTGCTGCTGGCTGCCGCGCTCGGCGTGCTGGCGCCGCTGCTGATGGCACCGCTGCGCCCGCAGCATGCCCATGTGCGACGGCCGCTGGCCATCGCCCGGCTGATTGGTCGGGTCGGCATCGATGTGATCATGTCCAACCTGCTGGTTGCCCGTGGCGTGTTGCGCGCCGGCAAGCAGCCGCCGCGCTCGGCGTTCGTGCACATCCCGCTGGCCCTGCGCGACCCGCATGGCCTGGCGGCGCTGTCGATGATTACCACGGTAGTGCCCGGCACGGTCTGGTCCGAGCTGGCGCTGGACCGCAGCGTGTTGCTGCTGCATGTGTTCGACCTGGACGATGAGGCGGCCTTCATCCAGCACTTCAAGGACACCTACGAACGCCCGCTGATGGAGATTTTCCAATGACAGGCCTGCTCGCCAACGCTGTCCTCGCCAGCCTGTTCATCTTCGCCCTGGCCATGGCCCTGGCGCTTATCCGGCTGTTCCGCGGCCCGTCCGCCCAGGACCGGGTGCTGGCGCTGGACTACCTGTACATCCTGGCCATGCTGACCATGCTGGTACTGGGAATCCGTTATGCCAGTGACACCTACTTCGAAGGTGCCCTGCTGATTGCGCTGTTCGGTTTCGTTGGCTCGTTTGCCCTGGCCAAGTTCCTGCTGCGCGGTGAGGTGATCGAATGACTGAAACCCTGCAACTCCCCTTCTGGCTGGAGCTGGTCACTGCCGCGCTGCTGCTGACCGGCAGCCTGTTCGCCCTGATCGGTGCCGTGGGCCTGTTGCGGCTGAAGGACTACTTCCAGCGCATGCACCCGCCGGCACTGGCCTCGACCATTGGTGCCTGGTGCGTGGCACTGGCCTCGATCATCTACTTTTCCTGGCTCAAGGACGCCCCGGTGCTGCACGCCTGGCTGATTCCGATCCTGCTGTCGATCACCGTACCGGTGACCACACTGTTGCTGGCCCGGGCAGCGCTGTTCCGCAAGCGCATGGCGAAAGAGCCGGTACCTGAAGAAGTCAGCAGCGGCCGCGATCGCGGTAACTGAAAGGTTGCCGCCTCACCCTTGGGCCAGGCGCTGCAACTCGCGCCGGACCATGGCCGCATAAGGCGGCGGGCCGAGGCGATACAATTCCCCTGCCACCCAGTTCAACCAGGCGCCCTGCAACTCTTCGCGCCTGGCCAGCAAACGCTCGGCCTCGGCCACGGCATCCGCCTGGTGCTGGCGATGGAACTCGGCACGCGTGGCGGGCGCGTCGTCACTGTGGGTCATTCACTGGCCTTGAAGGTGGTCAGCTCACCTTTGCGCCATTTGGCAACCTTGCCGGTCACCGCCTTGAGCAACTTGCCCAGGCCTTCCTGTACTTGTTGCTGAGCGGCGAACACCAGCATCACACCGTGGCCTTCACGGAACACGATGCCCTCGCCTTCGGGCACCGAGACGAAGGCATAGTCGCCCACGCCATACACGTTCAGCTTGATTTCGCGAAAGCGCATTTCCAGTTTGCCGCCTTCGCGACTGGGCAGTACGGCGGCGCGAAAGTGGTCGCCCACCTTCAGTTCCAACCGCTGCTTGTCATCGACGACCAATGCGCTTTCGGTGTCGATTTCGGCCATGTACAGGCCTTCGGGACTCTGTTCGGTGACATAGACAAAGCGGCCCTGGAACAGCTGGGCCAATTTACCGCGCAAGTCGCCCAGGGCGAACAACGCATGGGTATCAAGAGTGCTGACTGCCAATGAAGTAATCCTCAACCGGTTACAACCCGCCCTCACCCAAGCTCGGTGAGGCACGGCCATTTCTTATCGATAGGCGAAAAGAGTAATGAAGCGATATGCGAAATGTCTGTGCACGCTGGCGATGCAGCGTGCAGGAATCTTTACTCTGGCTTGCCAGATCTGGCCTCAAATACAGGCTTTCGGCATATTCCCGATTCGGGAAGCGTAATGTCTGACAGCAAAACCGCCAGAAAAGATGCGACAGGCAATGCCAGAGCGCACGTGAGAACGGGCCCTGCAATCCATCAGCGCATTACTGGGGGAAGAATATGCACGAAAACACCGAAATTCGTCGAGAGGCAAAGTACATTTCTTACAGGGGAACGCCCTGAACAACACCCGTTCGCTCGTCGGCAGCACTCACTACACTCAGGCCGCCAGGCCCTTCTTCAACTGCTGTTGCCAGGCCGCCTGGCACTCCAGCGCTTCTTCTCGCGTGGCGAATGCGGTACCACGGCGTTCGCCATTGACCAGCACCACCCAGCAGATGCGTTTACCCAGCGCACGCAGTGTGGCGGGCACCCCCGAACCAATCATCACGGCTACATCGACCCGGCTATTCATCATTCCCTCCGGAATTTAATTAGCACCCTAACGATAAAGCCATGATACGCCTGCGTACGGCGCGGAAACAGCGCATCCCGGTACAGCAGTATTACGTACGGGGCAACAAAACCGCCGCCGGAAAGAAACGCAAAAAGCCCCAGGGATCGCTCCGTGGGGCTTGGCACACCGCGCGGGGTTACACCTGGCGCTGGTGGCGGTCGAGCTGCTCGTGGCGCTCCTGGGCTTCGATGCAGTACTTGGTGGTCGGGCTGATCAGCAGACGCTTCAGGCCGATTGGTTCACCGCTGTCATCGCACCAGCCGAAGCTTTCGTCGGCAATACGGTCCAGGGCCATTTCCAGCTGCGGCAGCAGGCGCTGGTCGCGGTCAATGGCGTTTACCAGCCAGCTACGCTCTTCTTCGACCGAAGCCACGTCGGCAGGATCCGACGGGGTGTCCAGGCCTTCGATGGTGGCACGGCTCAGCTCGATGCGTTCATGGGTTTCGACTTTCATCGCCTGCAGCAGGCCAGCGAAGAAAGCCAGCTGGTCAGCGTTCATGTAGTCATCGGCCGACATGGCCAGCAACTGTTCCTTGGTCATCGATTTCTCTATGAAAAAATGTGCATTTGGGCGATTCAGGTGCCGCCGACGCCTTGACATCGGCAGCGGAATTCTTCAAGCGCCAACCGGCACTCTTTTACAGGGGGCGGCAGTCTAAGGCGCCGCGTCGCGTGGAGCAACTGCAATTGGGTGCGAATTTGCTTCCGGTGCCCACATTCCGCCAGTCGGCGCCCTCTGCTCTGCTCTTGCTCTTGCTCTTGCTCTTGCTCTTGATCTTGATCTTGATCTTGATCTTGATCTTGATCTTGATCTTCGCGACTTCAGGAGGCCGAGCAGAGGTCTTGCGGAGGGAGGTGACGGGCATGGATGCCCGTCAAGCGCTGAGGCCCCATGGATGGGGCCTGCAGCGCGTACTCCCGGGAGCAAGACCGGCGCGAGGGAACCCCGTAGCGTAGCGGAGGGGCCGGATGATGGGAGCGCAGCGTTTTTTGGTTACTTTTTGCCGCGTTTGGCAAAAAGTGACTCGCCGTAAGGGCGAAAAGGTGAGTATGCGTCGCCATCGTAAATGGACTATGCGCGAGATCAAGACCAGTACTTTTCCGCTCTTCGCTCTTCGCTCTTCGCTCTTCGCTCTTCGCTTTCAAGCGTG
>NZ_NEIO01000037.1:0-17453 GCF_002113575.1 Pseudomonas sp. B8(2017)
GGGGTTGATTTCGATCTGTGCGGCGGGTGGGCAGGGGGTGACCGTCATCGTCGAGCGCTGAAGCCACGCCTTGTGGGAGCGGCCTTGCGTCGCGAAAGGGGCGCGAAGCGGCCCCGGGGTTTCAGCGTCACAGTAAAAATTGTTGGGGCCGCTTTGCGGCCCTTTCGCGACACAAGGCCGCTCCCACAGAGACCGCGCCTGACTTGACCACGAATCAGCTGTTAGGCTTGTCTGGTCAGAACTACAAGAAACCGCCATGCCGATCATCGGACACCCCCGCGCCATCCCGGCGCTGGACTACCTGCCCAGGCCACTCTATGCCCGTGCCGAAAGCCTCGGCGCCGGCTCCTGGACCACCCGCCACCAGCACGACTGGGTGCAGTTCTCCTACGCCATCAGCGGCGTTCTCGGGGTGTATACCCACGAAGGCAGCTACTTCGCCCCGCCCCAATGGGGCGTGTGGATACCAGCCGATGCCGAACACGAGGTGGTCACCTCGATGCAGGCCGAAATGCGCAGCCTTTACGTGCGCCGGGATGCCTGCCCGTGGGCACCGGAGCAATGCCGGGTACTGGAAGTGACCCCGCTGGCGCGCGAACTGATCAAGCAGTTCTGCCTGTTCCCGGCCGACTACCCGGAGGGTGACAGCGCCGAGGCGCGGCTGGTGGCGGTGCTGCTCGACCAGTTGCGCATGCTGCCCGAGGTCGGTTTTTCGCTGCCACTGCCACGGCACCCGAGGTTGCTGGCGCTGTGCAATGGTCTGATCGCTGCACCGGACCAGTCGCAGACCTTGCAGCAGTGGGCGCGAGAGCTGGGGTGCTCGGAGAAGACGCTGATGCGGCTGTTCCAGCGGGAGACGGGCTTGAGTTTTCGCAACTGGCGGCAGCGTATGCGGCTGTTGTCATCGTTGGCGTTGCTGGAGGCAGGGGAGAGTGTGACCGAGGCGGCGTTGGGGTGTGGGTATGACTCAACCTCGGCTTACATTGCGGCGTTCAAGCAGTTGTTCGGCGCGACGCCGGGGGAATTGAGGCTTTAGTGATTGGTCGCCTGTGCCGGCCTCTTCGCGGGCGCGCCCGCTCCCACAGGACCCCAATGCACTCAGGGCCTGTGCAGTACCTGTGGGAGCGGGTTCACCCGCGAAGAGGCCGGCGCAGGCAACACATCAGGTACGGAACCTGCGCACCAGCGCATCCAGCTCATTGGACAACCCGGCCAGGCTCTCCGAATCCATCCGCGCCGCCTGGGCCAGTTCGGCCACCAGTTGCGCATCGCCGTGAATCTGGCTGATGTGCCGGTTGATGTCCTCGGCCACCTGGTGCTGCTCTTCGGCCGCCGTGGCGATCTGGGTGTTCATGTCGCGGATCACATCCACCGACTCGCGGATCTGCCCGAAGCTGTCACGGGCCAGGCCGATGCGGCTCACCGACTGCTGCGAAACCTCCAGGCTGGCGTGCATCTGTGCGGCTACTTCGGCAGTGCGGCTGGCCAGGTTGCCCAGCAGGCCGTCGATCTCGGCGGTGGAGTCGGCAGTGCGCTTGGCCAGCGCCCGCACCTCGTCGGCAACCACGGCAAAGCCACGGCCCTGTTCGCCGGCACGGGCCGCTTCGATGGCGGCGTTGAGCGCCAGCAGGTTGGTCTGCTCGGCAATCGAGCGGATGGTGCCGAGGATCGACTGGATGGCGTTGCTGTCACGCTCCAGCTGCTGGATCGACTGCGCCGACTGCTCGATCTCCTGGCTCAGGCGATCGACGCTATGTACCGCGGCATCGATCTGCTGCTGGCCTTCGCGGGCCTGTTGCTGGCCACTGTCGGCCGACTGCGCCGCCTGGCTGCAGGAACGTGCCACTTCGTTGGCAGTGGCGACCATTTCGTGGAAGGCGGTAGAGACCATGTCCACCGCTTCGCGCTGGCGGCCTGCGGCTTCGGCCATGTCGCTGGAAACGCGGGTCGAGCTGCTGGAGGTGCTGAGGATCTTGCTGGCGGCAGCACCGATGTGCTGGATCAGGCTGCGAATGGCACCGAGGAACTGGTTGAACCAGCTGGCCAGTTGCGCGGTTTCGTCGCGGCCACGGATTTCCAGGTTGCGGGTCAGGTCGCCCTCGCCCTGGGCGATATCTTCCAGGCCGCTGGTGACGCTGTTGATCGGGCGCACGATCAGCTTGGCGAAGGTGGCACCGACCACGGCGAACAACGCAGCCAGTACCAGGGCCACCACGCCGATCAACCAGGTCAGGCGGGTGGTGGTCTGCATCACTTCGCTTTGTTCGATCAGGCCGATCAAGGTCCAGCCCAGCTGTTCGTCCGGGTAGATGTTGGCCATGTAGCGCACGCCATTCAGCTCCACTTCGGCCAGCCCCTTGCCGTGCTTGGCCAGCTCGGCGTAGCCGTCGCCAAAGCTCGCCAGTTGCTTGAAGTTGTGCTTGGCGTCACGAGGGTCGACCAGTACGTTGCCGTTGTTTTCCACCAGTAGCACGTAGCCGCTTTCGCCCAGCTTGATCTGCTGGACGATCTCGGTGAGGCCTTTGAGCGAGACGTCGACGTTGACCACGCCGCCGGGGTTGCCCAACTGGTTGGCGACGGTGCGCACGGTGCTGACCAGCACGGCGTCGTCGGCAGCCCAGTAGTAGGCGCCGGTACGCAAGGTCTTGCCGGGGTTGGCCATGGCCAATTGGTACCAGGGGCGGGTGCGCGGGTCGTAATTGACGAACTTCTGCCCGGCCGGCCAGCCGACATAGCCACCGTCATTCACCCCGTAGGACAGGTACGCATAGCTGGGATGCGTGGTGGCCAGGCGGGTCATGAACTCCAGCAGCTTGCTGGCCTGGTCGCCCAGTTCATAGGACGGGGTTGCGCTCATGTACTTGTTCAGTTCGCTACCCGTGGCGGCGACCATCGGCTGCGCAGCCAGGTACTCGACGTTCTGGTTGATGCCCTGGAAGAAGATGTTCATCGCGTTGCTGACCTGGCGGATTTCCCGGCTGCTGCCATCGAGGAATCCGTCGCGGGCTTCGCCACGCAGGTTGAGGACCACCAGGGTGGCCACAAGGACGATGGGCAAGCCGGCGATGACCGCGAATGCCCAGGTCAGTTTCTGTTTGATGCTCATCGACGCTCCCGGATTTTTTATTTTCGATACACGAGGCAGGTAACAATTGCATCGGCAGCATCCGGGTTTAATGTAGGGAAACGCCCGTATTTATTGGATAAAGTCGCAGTTGGTGACTATTCGGTCGTGTTTGGACGTATATGGCATACCAAAGGGTTGCGGGGTGGCTCAGTGACAGCAGCCGCCCGCAGCGCCATTGGCCAGGTCCTTCAGGATCGGGCAGTCCGGGCGCTCGTCTCCCTGGCAGTGCGAGACCAGTTCGCCGAGGGTGTCGCGCAGGCTCACCAGCTCTTCGATGCGCCGGTTCAGTTCAGCGATGTGCTGCGTGGCCAGCGCCTTCACATCGGCGCTGGCGCGCTGGCGGTCCTGCCACAAGGTCAGCAGCTTGCCAACTTCTTCGAGGGAAAAGCCCAGGTCGCGGGAGCGCTTGATGAAGGCCAGGCTGTGCAAGTCTTCCGCCTGGTACAGGCGGTAGCCGCTGTCGCTGCGCGTGGCGGGCTTGAGCAGGCCGATGGACTCGTAGTAACGGATCATCTTGGTGCTGAGCCCGCTGCGGCGGGCGGCCTGGCCGATGTTCATGGAGCCTCCTGGGTGTTGCTGGTGGGTTTCCACGCCTTGAGCCACAGTGCGTTGCTCACCACGCTGACGCTGGACAGGGCCATGGCGGCGCCGGCCAGTACCGGGTTGAGGTAACCCAGCGCGGCCAGCGGGATGCCGATCAGGTTATAGATGAACGCCCAGAACAGGTTCTGCCGGATCTTCGCATAGGTCTTGCGGCTGATCTCCAGGGCGGCCGGTACCAGGCGTGGGTCGCCGCGCATCAGGGTGATGCCGGCGGCCTGCATGGCCACGTCGGTACCGCCCCCCATGGCAATGCCGATATCGGCGGCGGCCAGCGCCGGCGCATCATTGATGCCATCACCGACCATGGCGACCACGCCATCCTGCTTGAGTGCAGCCACGGTCGCGGCCTTGTCGGCCGGCAGCACTTCGGCATGCACGTCGTCGATGCCCAGGGCATCGGCCACCACTTTGGCACTGCCGCGGTTGTCGCCGGTCAGCAGGTGGCTGCTGATGTGTTGCGCGTGCAGGGTATCGATCGCCTGCGCGGCGCCGGGCTTGAGGCTGTCACCAAAGGCGAACAGGCCCAGCACCCGCGGCTGCGCGCCGCGTTCGATCAGCCATGACAGGGTGCGCCCCTCGGCTTCCCAGGCCTGGGCCTTGGCGGCCAGGTCGCCGGGTGGCAGGGCGCTTTCATCGAGCAGGCGGCGGTTGCCCAGGGCCAGCTCGCGGCCTTCCACGCGCCCGGCAATACCACGCCCGGTCAGCGACTGGCTGTCGGCAACGCCAGGCACGTCCAGGCCCTGTTCGGCACAGGCGTCCAGTACCGCCTTGGCCAGCGGGTGTTCGCTGCCGCGCTGCAGGGCACCGGCCAGGCGGTGCAGGTCGGCGCTGCTGCCCACCTGCGCCTGGCTGTGGACAACGCGTGGGCTGCCGGAGGTGAGGGTGCCGGTCTTGTCGAACACCACACGGTTGACCGCATGGGCGCGCTCCAGGGCTTCGGCGTCCTTGATCAGGATGCCATGGCGGGCGGCGACCCCGGTGCCGGCCATGATCGCAGCGGGTGTGGCCAGGCCGAGGGCGCAGGGGCAGGCGATGACCAGTACCGCGACGGCATTGATCAGCGCGGTTTCCAGCGGCGCGCCGGCCAGCCACCAACCGACCAGGGTGATCAGCGCCAGTACCAGCACGGCCGGGACGAATACCTGGCTGACCCGGTCGACCAGCTTCTGGATCGGTGCCTTGGCCGCCTGGGCGTCTTCCACCAGGCGGATGATGCGTGCCAGCACGGTTTCGGTGCCCAGTGCGTGGGTGCGTACCAGCAGCCGGCCTTCGCCGTTGATGGCGCCACCGGTGACGCTGTCCCCTGGCTGCTTGGGCACTGGCAGGCTCTCGCCGCTGATCAAGGCTTCATCGGCATGGCTGCTGCCGTCTTCGACCACGCCATCGACCGGGAAGCGCTCGCCGGGTTTGACCAGTATCAGGTCGCCGAGGCGCAGTTGGGCAATGGCCACGTCTTCTTCCCGGCCATCGACCAGGCGCACGGCCCGTTCCGGGCGAAGGGCCTCGAGGGCACGGATGGCGCTGGCGGTCTGGCGCTTGGCACGGCTTTCCAGGTACTTGCCCAGCAGCACCAGGGCAATCACCACGGCCGAGGCTTCGAAGTACAGGTGAGGGGCCATGCCTGCGGGGGCCTGTGCCCACTGGTACAGGCTCAGGCCGTAGCCGGCGCTGGTGCCCAGGGCCACCAGCAGGTCCATGTTGCCAGTACCGGCGCGCACGGCTTTCCAGGCGGCCACGTAGAACCGCGCGCCGAGAATGAACTGCACCGGCGTGGCCAGCAGGAACTGCACCCACGCTGGCAACATCCAGTGCACGCCAAACGGCTGCACCAGCATTGGCACCACCAACGGCAGGGCGAGCAGCAACGCTGCGCCGACCGCCAGGCGTTCGTTACGCAGGCGGTGCTGGGCAGAGTTTTGGTCGTCCCTGGCGGTTTGCGGCAGGCTGGCGCTGTAGCCGGCCTTTTGCACGGCGTCGATCAGCAGGTTGTCGTCGAGGGCCGCGAGCACTTCGAGGTGCGCGCGTTCGCTGGCCAGGTTGACGCTGACCTGTTCAACCCCCGGCAGCTTGCCGAGGGCGCGCTCTACGCGGCCGACGCAACTGGCGCAGGTCATGCCGCCAATCTGCAGTTCGACGGTGCGGGTGGGCACGCCATAGCCGGCTTCGCGTACGGCGTCGACCAGCGCGGGCAAGCTGTTGGCCGGGGCCTGGACCCGGGCCTGTTCGGTGGCGAGGTTGACGCTGACCTGTTCAGCGCCGGTGACCTTGCGCAGGGCGCGCTCGACCCGGCCGGCACAGCTGGCGCAGGTCATGCCGGAGATCGGCAGGTCGTATGTGGTGGATGCGGGCATGGCTCTCCTCCTTGGACAGGCCTCCAGCATCAACCTTGCCACGCAGGTAAGGTCAATAGCCCAGGCCGGCTCGCTTCAACTCCAGCCCATATTGCCCCATGGCGATGCGGTATTTGTTGATCTGGCCCGCCTGCAGGTTCAGTCGTGTGCTGCGTTGGTCCTCGACACCCGCGGCGCAGCCGGGCATTTGCCCGGGCAGCAGGCGCAGGCGCACGTCCACCGGGCCGGGCGGCAGGTTGAACGAGGTGGACTGCTCCTGGAACACGCGCCCGGAGAGCTGGTCGTTGAGGTAGATGCCGATTTCGCAACTGGTGGCCACTTCCAGGCGCTCCCGGGAAATGATCAGCACGCTGTAGTCCGAGTTGCCCTCGGCACTGGCCGGTGGCACTGCAGCCAGCGTGCTCAATAGCCCGACGACGCCCAATGCTGCCCTGAACATGAAGAATCTCCTGCTTGCGTGATCATCAAAGGCGCAGCTTGGCCGACGCGCGCGCGGATTTCCACCCCGGCTGTTGTCGGCAGATCTTGACCTTGCCCCGATGGCAAGCTTGAGACTCGTGGAAAACCTGAAGGAGGTAACCCCCATGCAAGTGTTCAATGTACAAGGCATGACCTGCGGCCATTGCGTGAAAGCCGTGACCCGGGCGGTGCAGGAGCAGGATGCCGCGGCCAAGGTGGAGGTCGACCTGGCGGCCAGGCAGGTACGGGTGCAGAGCGAGTTGGCTCAGGAGCAGATCCTCACGGCCATTCGCGATGAGGGTTATCAGGCCGACGTAGCCTGAACACTTGCCTGTGGGAGCGGGCGTGCCCGCGAACACCGGCACCGCCGGTGCCATCCACCGCGCGTCCTGATTCGCGGGCACGCCCGCTCCCACAGGGACCGCGGCAGCCCTTGGGTTTGTTGCAAATGTTTTCATGTCGATAGGGCCCACTGCAGGTAGAATCGGGCACTTGCTTAGCCTGCTATGGATTCCAGATGAACCTGCGAATGGTGCTCATCCTGGGCGCACTCAGTGCGTTCGGGCCCTTGGCGATCGACTTCTACCTGCCCGCCTTCCCGGCCATGGCGCAGGCGTTCGCCACCGATGAAAAACACGTCCAGGCCACCTTGGCCGCCTACTTCCTTGGCCTGTCCATCGGGCAACTGGCCTACGGGCCGGTGGCTGACCGCTTTGGCCGACGCAAGCCGCTGATGTTCGGGGTGACCCTGTTCACCCTGGCGTCACTGGCCTGTGCCTATGCTCCCAACCTCGACACCCTGGTGCTGGCGCGTTTCGTCCAGGCATTGGGCGGTTGCGCCGGGATGGTGCTGTCGCGGGCCATCGTCAGTGACAAGTGCGACCCGGTGGCTTCGGCCAAGGTGTTTTCGCAATTGATGCTGGTCATGGGCCTGGCGCCGATCCTGGCACCGATGCTGGGCGGGGTGCTGGTAAACGTGGCCGGCTGGCAATCGATCTTCCTCGCCCTGAGCCTGTTCAGTGCCGGCTGCCTGCTGGCGGTCAGCCTGGGCCTGCCGGAAAGCCTGCCCGAGCACATACCGCGGCAACCGCTGTCTGGCGCCTTGCGCCAGTACTTGCGCCTGCTCGCTGACCGGGTGTTCGTCGGCCATGCCCTGACCGGTGGTATCGCCATCGCCGGCATGTTTGCCTACATCGCCGGTTCACCTTTCGTGTTCATCAAGCTTTACGGCGTGCCGGCCGAGCATTACGGCTGGTTGTTCGGCACCAATGCCGCCGGCTTTATCCTGGTGGCGCAGGTGAACGCACGCTTGCTGGCCAAGCGCGGGCCAGCGTTCCTGCTGGCGCGTGCGGTGTGGGTGTACCTGGCTGCGGGCCTGGCGTTGCTGGGCGTGGCGGCACTGCGGCCAACACAGCTGTGGCCACTGCTGGTACCGCTGTTCGTCTGCATCTCCAGCCTCGGCTGCATCATCCCCAACGCCTCTGCCTGTGCCATGAGCGGGCAGGGCGCGCGGGCTGGCAGTGCCTCGGCGCTGATGGGCTGCCTGCAGTTCAGCGTCGCCGCCGGCGCAGCGGCGCTGGTCGGGCTGCTGCATGATGGCAGTGCGGTGCCGATGGCGCTGGTGATCAGCCTGTGCGGGGCGCTGGTGGTCAGTGTCGCGCTGCTGACCCGACGCTTGCCGGCCAAGGCTCCCGCATAAGCGGGTGAGGTGCCTGCAGGCGGGTTTCCAACGTGGCGACGAAGGCACGCGCCTCGGCCTCGCTGCGGAAACTGACCACGTGTTGATCGAGCTGGACCTGCCAGGGGCAGGCGGGGTTTCGGCTCGACGCACTGACGACAATTTTCATCGCGGCATACCTCCAAAGGGGGGAGAGCGGATGAAGTGTAGCGCTGCACCTTCTGCCTGCCATGACCTGAATCAGTGTCCTGACTGACGGTCGGCAAGAACGTTTTCCACATGTTTTTTCCTGCGTGGGGTGCAATGCCCGCAAGCACGTGGAACCTTCGCTTTGGCTTGCGCTACTTGTGGAAATTGGTTGTCGGCCGCGTCCGAAGTTGCATCCGGTGTTTTTTCCGCCCGTCGTTCTCGTGCTCCTGCCATGTGTGCCGGGCTGCTTGCCCGCGCGGTCCGGGCAGCTTTCACGCACTGTTTCACTGCTTGCCATGGGTAGGCATACCCAGTGGTTTTTTGCCGGTGGTGCCACTGTGCAACGCTGCCTGAATGGCGTTTTTTGCGGCTTATACTGGCGAACCAGGCCAGTGCCAGCGAGAGGCGCTTCCCTGCCAGGGGTGGCCATCGCATCCACACAGTGAACTTGCAGGGAGTTACAGGGACATGAACGCAGCCAGCAGTATCAGCCAGATTGCCAGCCTGATGGCCGACCCCAAGCGCAGTGCCATGTTGTGGGCATTGATCGATGGCACGCCGCGGCTGGCCAACGAGCTCGCGGTAATGACAGGCCTGACCTCGTCATCGGCCTGCGCTCACCTTTCGTTGTTGTCATCGGCCGGTTTGCTCCGGCACGAAGCGCGGGGGCGCAAGCGCTACTTCCGGCTGGCCACCCCGCAAGTTGGGGCAGCGGTGGAGGCGCTGGCCAGTGTCCAGTTGGAGAGCGCCAGGGGGGAGCGGGCCAAGGCGCCGGTATCACCGCTGCCCATGTCGATACGCAGGGCGCGTCGCTGTGGCGATCACCTGGGCGGGGAACTGGCCGGCGAGCTGTATCACCGTCTGGTGGTGGCCGGCTGGCTGGAGGGGAGTGGTCGACAGCTGATGGTAAGCGAGGAGGGGCGGACGCAGTTGGCTTTGGTCGGGGTCTACATCGATGCCTTGGCGCCGCATCAGCAACGTGGCTGCGTGATCTGCCGCTGTACCGAGTGGAACGACCAGGGGCCGCACCTGGGTGGCGTACTGGGGCAGGCCTTGTTCCGGCTGTTCCTGCAATCTGGCTGGATGCGCGAGGCCGAAGACTCGCGGGCATTGCATATCTCTGCGTTGGGTATCCAGCAGATCAATCGCATTGCCCGCGTGCCGACGTTGCAGGTCGGTTGACCGCGACACCGTCATGTCGCGGTCAGGTCATTCAGGCCAGCCGGGCATCCAGGCTGTTCTGGGCCAGGCGACGGGCCTGGTCTTCGGTCATGCCCAGGTGGGTGTTCAGGGCGTGGAAGTTTTCGGTGACATAGCCACCGAAGTAGGCCGGGTCGTCAGAGTTGACCGTGACCTTCACGCCGCGCTCGAGCATGTCGAGGATGTTGTGCTGGCTCATGTGGTCGAACACGCACAGCTTGGTGTTCGACAGCGGGCACACCGTGAGCGGGATCTGCTCGTCGATGATGCGTTGCATCAGGCGCTCATCCTCGATGGCGCGCACACCGTGGTCGATACGCTTGACCTTCAGCAGGTCCAGGGCTTCCCAGATGTACTCGGGCGGGCCTTCCTCGCCGGCATGGGCAACGGCGACCAGGCCTTCACTGCGGGCGCGGTCGAACACACGCTGGAACTTGCTCGGTGGGTGGCCCATTTCCGAACTGTCCAGGCCAACGGCGATGAACGCATCGCGGAACGGCAGGGCCTGGTCGAGGGTTTTCTGTGCCTCATCTTCGCTGAGGTGGCGCAGGAAGCTGAGGATCAGGCCGCTGCTGATGCCCAGTTGCTCGCGACCGTCCTTGAGCGCCTGGTTGATGCCGTTGAGCACCACTTCGAAGGGGATGCCGCGGTCGGTGTGGGTCTGTGGGTCGAAGAACGGTTCGGTGTGGATCACGTTCTGCGCCTTGCAGCGTTGCAGGTAGGCCCAGGTCAGGTCGTAGAAGTCCTGCTCGGTGCGCAGCACGTCGGCGCCCTGGTAATACAGGTCGAGGAACTCCTGCAGGTTGTTGAAGGCATAGGCACCGCGCAAGGTCTCCACATCGGCCCAGGGCAGGGCGATCTTGTTGCGCTCGGCCAGGGCGAACAGCAGCTCGGGCTCCAGCGAGCCTTCCAGGTGCAGGTGCAGTTCGGCTTTGGGCAGGGCGTTCAACCAGTCATACATGGTGGGTCATCTCGATCAGGTACGGTTGCCGCCATTCTACAGAGCCTGGCCGGGCATTGCGCACGGCCAGGCTGCGACCTGGTGAATCACCAGACCAAGGGTTCGCCCTTGTAGTTGATGAAGCGCAGGCCGCCGTTGCCGCTTTGCGCCTTGATCTGATCAAGCATGCCGCGGGTGCTGGTCAGCACGTCGATCTCGGCGTTTTCACCGCCCATGTCGGTTTTGACCCAGCCCGGGTGCATGGCCAGCACGCACAGGTCGGGGCGTTGTTGCTCGACGACGAAGCTGTTGATCATCGAGTTCAGGGCCGCCTTGCTGGCCTTGTACAGGCAGATTTCGCCGCCATCGGGGATGGTCACGCTGCCCAGGATCGAGCTCATGAAGGCCAGCACGCCGCTGCCTTCGCGTACCTGGCCGACCAGGCGGCGGGCCACGCGGATCGGCGCCACGGCGTTGGTCATGAACAGGTCGCCGATGTCCTTGTTCTGTACCGCCTCCAGGTCCTGCGGCAGGGGGCCCATGACCCCGGCGTTGACGAATATCAAGTCGAACACTTGGCCTTGCAAGCGTTGCTTCAGGCCATCGAGCTGGGCCGTGTCGTTCATTTCCAGCTGTTCGATGCGCACGCCGGATACATCCGCGAGGGCGCCGGGCTGCTGCGGGTTGCGCACGGTGGCGGTGATGTTCCAGCCGTCTTCTTGCAGGCGTTGCACCAGGCCCAGGCCCAGCCCGCGCGAGGCCCCGATGATAAGTGCGTTTTTTGCGTTAGCCATGTGGATGCGCTCCGTGATCGGTTGGCAAAGAAAGGTATTGAGGATAATGCACTGTGATGCCGGGCGCCTTGTCGTAGGTTGTACGAAAAATCACCAGTTGCCTCAGGCCCTTGTGCAGCGTGGTCTTCGGCTTGTTGGCGCACGGGTTATCCACAAGCTGGTCCACAGTTATTGTGTGCAAGCGCAGATGGCTGTGCAGGGCTACGCAGGCTGTGGGCCTGGGGATAACGTCAGGAGCATCAACGGTTTGCGGCTGTCATCAAATGGTGATCAAAATATGATCAAGGCTCTGCAGCCCTTGAGTAATGCCGCCTGCAAGCGAGTGCCCCAAGCTTATCCACAGGCCGGCCCACAGTTGTTGTGGGCAATGTTCAGCGTGCTTCGAGCAGAATGCGCCCGCGGCTCAAGTCGGCCAACTGCTGCTGCAGTGGCGTCAGGTGGGCGTCACCCAGTGCAATCAACAGGTCCACGCCATTGGCGGTGAACTGCTCATCCAGGACCAGGCCGTCAACCTCCGCCAGGCGCAGCTTCACAAGCGCCAGTTCGCTGAAACTGCAACTGCAGGTGAATTCGCTGCGCTGCACCAGCAGCCGCTTGGGTGCCTGTTGCAGGCACTTGTTGGCACCGCCGCCATAGGCCCTGGCCAGGCCGCCGGTGCCCAGCTGGATACCGCCGTACCAGCGGATCACCAGCACTACCACCTGGTCGCAGTCCTGCGCTTCGATGGCCGCGAGGATTGGCCGCCCCGCGGTACCGCCAGGTTCGCCGTCATCGCTGCTGCGGTACTGGGCGCCAAGCTTCCAGGCCCAGCAGTTGTGGGTGGCGGCCAGGTCGCTGTGGCGTTCGATGAAACTCATCGCGTCGGCGGCACTGCTGATCGGCCCGGCAAGGGTGATGAAGCGGCTTTTGCGGATTTCCTCGCGGTATTCGCAGAGGTCGAGCAGGGTAGAAGGCATAAATGACGATCAGGCAGCCGGCTTGATGCCGCAGCCCTTCAGAATGATATGGATAAGATTGTTGCTCGCGTCTTCCATGTCTTGCTTGGTCAGGCGGCTGCGGCCGGTGACCTGGCAGATCTGGGTGGCGAAGTCGGCGTAGTGCTGGGTGCTGCCCCACAGCAGGAAGATCAGGTGCACCGGGTCGACCGGGTCCATCTTGCCGGCTTCGATCCAGGCCTGGAACACCGCGGCGCGGCCGCGGAACCATTCGCGGTAGTCGGCACTGAAGTACTCGCTCAGGCAGGTGCCGCCGCTGATCACCTCCATGGCGAAAATCCGCGAGGCTTGCGGGTTGCGCCGGGAGAACTCCATCTTGGTGCGGATGTACTGGCTCAGCGCTTCGCCCGGGTCGTCGTCGACGCTCAAGGCGTTGAAGGTGCTGTCCCACAACTCGATGATGTTGCTGAGCACGGCAATGTACAGGCCCAGCTTGTTGGTGAAGTAGTAATGCAGGTTGGCCTTGGGCAACCCCGCCTTGAGGGCGATGGTGTTCATGCTGGTGCCCTTGAAACCATGGCGGGCAAACTCGTCTTCGGCGGCCTGGATAATGGCCTGTTCGTTCTTCTGGCGGATGCGGCCCGCGGGCTTGCCCGAGGCGGAGAGGCGATGCGCAGGGACTTCTAGGGTCATGGACGATTCCGTACGGGTCAGTGGCTGCGGCTGTCGGACAAGATTACCTGCCTGTGCCGAAGTGACAAGCGTTTGCGGCACAGACTGGCATCAGCGTGTCGCAGCCAGGCTTTCGAGGAAGCTTTCCAGCACCAGGTTTGGCCGCCGGCCCTTGCGCGTTACCCAGCTCAGGCTCAGGTCATAGAAGCGTTGCCGGGGCTTGAGGGCACGCAAGCGACCTTGCTGCACCCAGAACGTGGCGTAGTGGTCTGGCAGGTAGCCGATGTAGCGACCGGTAAGGATGAGAAACGCCATGCCTTCGCGGTCCGAAGCACTGGCCGTGCAGTTCAGCGCCTGGTAATGCGCCTGGATTTCGGCCGGCAGGCGGAAGGTGGGGGTGATGGCTTCCTGGCTGTTGAGGCGGTCGTCGTCGATCTGCTGGTCATCGGCATAGAACAGTGGGTGGCCGACCGCGCAGTACAGCAGCGAGCGCTCGCTGTACAGCGGCTGGTACTCGAGGCCCGACAGCGGGCTGGTCTGTGGCACCACGCCGACATGCAGGCTGCCATCGAGCACACCATGCTCGACCTGGCTGGGCGCGATCATGCGGATCTGGATGCGCACATCGGGGCCGCGGTCCTTGAGCTCGGCCAGGGCATGGGTAATGCGCATGTGCGGCAAGGTCACTAGGTTGTCGGTGAGGCCAATGTTCAGCTCGCCACGCAAATGCTGGTGCAGGCCGTTGACCTCGGTGCGGAAGCTTTCCAGGGCGCTGAGCAGCTGCAGCGCCGAATGGTAGACCTCGCGGCCTTCCTCGGTCAGCGAGAACCCGGCGCGGCCGCGCTGGCACAGGCGCAGGCCCAGGCGTTGCTCGAGGTCGTTCATCTGCTGGCTGATGGCCGAACGGCCTATGCCCAGTACGTTTTCCGCGGCCGAGAAACCGCCGCACTCGACGACACTACGGTAGATCTTCAGCAGGCGGATGTCGAAATCGCTGACTTGGGCGAGTGGATCGGGGCGTCGGCTCATTAGTTTAGTCAGGGCCTGTCTGAAGATTAGAAATGTTGGCTTTTTCAGACTTTATCGCCGTGCCAATTTAGCTGCAACAACATCCATCGTTGCCTAATCGTCTTCCGAGGAACCGCCGATGAACATGCCCGAAACCGCTACCGCCGGTATCGCCAGCCAGCTCAAGCTGGATGCCCACTGGATGCCCTACACCGCCAACCGCAACTTCCAGCGCGACCCACGCCTGATCGTGGCGGCCGAAGGCAACTACCTGGTCGACGACCAGGGGCGCAAGATCTTCGATGCCCTGTCCGGCTTGTGGACCTGCGGTGCCGGGCACACCCGCAAGGAAATCACCGAGGCGGTGGCTCGCCAGGTCGGCACCCTGGACTACTCCCCGGCCTTCCAGTTCGGCCACCCGCTGTCGTTCCAGCTGGCCGAGAAGATCACCGAGCTGACCCCGGGCGACCTGAACCATGTGTTCTATACCAACTCCGGTTCCGAGTGTGCCGACACCGCGCTGAAGATGGTGCGTGCCTACTGGCGCCTGAAAGGCCAGGCGACCAAGACCAAGATCATCGGCCGTGCCCGTGGCTACCACGGCGTGAACATCGCCGGTACCAGCCTCGGTGGTGTCAACGGTAACCGCAAGCTGTTCGGTCAGCTGCTGGATGTCGACCACCTGCCTCACACCGTGCTGCCGGTGAACGCCTTCTCCAAAGGCATGCCGGAAGAGGGCGGTATCGCCCTGGCTGACGAGATGCTCAAGCTGATCGAGCTGCACGACGCCTCCAACATCGCTGCCGTGATCGTCGAGCCGCTGGCAGGTTCGGCTGGTGTACTGCCGCCGCCGAAGGGTTACCTGAAGCGCCTGCGTGAAATCTGCACCCAGCACAACATCCTGCTGATTTTCGACGAAGTGATCACCGGCTTCGGCCGCATGGGCGCGATGACCGGCTCCGAAGCCTTCGGCGTGACCCCGGACCTGATGTGCATCGCCAAGCAGGTGACCAACGGCGCCATCCCGATGGGCGCGGTGATCGCCTGCAGCGAGATCTACCAGACCTTCATGAACCAGCCGACCCCGGAGTACGCCGTGGAATTCCCGCACGGCTACACCTACTCGGCCCACCCGGTAGCCTGCGCCGCCGGTATCGCCGCGCTGGACCTGCTGCAGAAGGAAAGCCTGGTGCAGGCCGCCGCCGAGCTGGCGCCGCACTTCGAGAAGCTGCTGCATGGCGTGAAGGGCACCAAGAACATTGTCGATATCCGCAACTACGGCCTGGCCGGCGCGATCCAGATCGCTGCCCGCGACGGTGATGCCATCGTGCGTCCGTACGAAGCGGCGATGAAACTGTGGAAGGCAGGCTTCTATGTACGCTTCGGTGGCGACACCCTGCAGTTCGGCCCAACCTTCAACACCACGCCGCAGGAGCTGGACCGCCTGTTCGACGCAGTGGGAGAAACCCTGAACCTGATCGACTGATCTTTCCGATTCTGATGCCAGGCGCGTGAACACATCGCGCGCCTGCCTCAACCTTCTTTATCTGGAGTTTTGCATGAGCATTGTTCAGCACCTGATCCACGGCGAACTGGTTACCAAGGGTGAGCGCACCGCCGATGTCTTCAACCCGTCTACCGGCCAGGCCGTGCGCAAGGTCGAGCTGGCCAGCCGCGCGACCGTGCAGGAAGCGATCGACTCGGCCAAGGCGGCCTTCCCGGCCTGGCGCAACACCCCACCGGCCAAGCGCGCCCAGGTGATGTTCCGCTTCAAGCAACTGCTGGAGCAGAACGAAGCGCGTATCTCGCAGATGATCAGCGAAGAGCACGGCAAGACTCTGGAGGATGCTGCCGGTGAACTGAAGCGTGGTATCGAGAACGTCGAGTTCGCCTGCGCCGCGCCGGAAGTACTGAAAGGCGAGTACAGCCGCAACGTCGGCCCGAACATCGATGCCTGGTCCGACTTCCAGCCACTGGGCGTGGTTGCCGGTATTACCCCGTTCAACTTCCCGGCCATGGTGCCGCTGTGGATGTACCCACTGGCCATCGCCTGCGGCAACGCCTTCATCCTCAAGCCTTCCGAGCGCGACCCGAGCTCGACCCTGTTCATCGCCCAGCTGCTGCTGGAAGCCGGCCTGCCGAAGGGCATCCTCAACGTGGTGCACGGCGACAAGGAAGCGGTGGATGCGCTGATCGAAGCGCCGGAAGTGAAGGCCCTGAGCTTCGTCGGTTCGACTCCGATCGCCGAGTACATCTACGCTGAAGGCACCAAGCGCGGCAAGCGTGTGCAGGCCCTGGGTGGTGCGAAGAACCACGCGGTGCTGATGCCGGATGCCGACCTGGACAATGCCGTGAGCGCACTGATGGGTGCTGCCTATGGTTCGTGCGGCGAGCGTTGCATGGCCATTTCGGTGGCGGTGTGCGTGGGTGACCAGGTGGCGGACGCCCTGATTGCCAAGCTGGAACCGCAGATCAAGGCCCTGAAGATTGGTGCCGGCACCTCGTGCGGCCTGGACATGGGCCCGCTGGTGACGGCTGCTGCCCGTGACAAGGTGGTGGGCTACATTGATGACGGTGTTGCTGCTGGCGCCAAGCTGGTGGTGGATGGCCGTGGTTTCCGTGTGGCCGGTAATGAGGATGGCTATTTCGTCGGTGGCACCCTGTTCGACAAGGTGACCCCGGAGATGCGCATCTATAAGGAAGAGATCTTCGGCCCGGTGCTGTGCGTAGTGCGTGTGAACAGCCTGGAGCAGGCCATGCAACTGATCAACGATCACGAGTATGGCAACGGCACCTGCATCTTCACCCGTGACGGTGAAGCGGCGCGCCTGTTCTGCGACGAGATCGAAGTGGGCATGGTCGGTGTGAACGTACCGCTGCCGGTGCCGGTGGCCTACCACAGCTTTGGTGGCTGGAAGCGCTCGCTGTTCGGTGACCTGCATGCCTATGGCCCGGACGGTGTGCGCTTCTATACCCGTCGCAAGGCGATCACCCAGCGCTGGCCGCAGCGTGCCAGCCATGAGGCTTCGCAGTTTGCCTTCCCTAGTTTGTAAGGGATGAGCAGAAGCGGGGAGGCCGACAGGCCTCCCCGCTTTGTTTTTTCAGCGATATTGAAGTTTCGTGAAATTAAGGGTTGACGGGGTTTCGAATCCCCTTATAATGCGCCCCACTTCCAGCGACGCCGGAACGACAAACTCCTTGAGATTCAATGAGTTAGATAGTTGAGGCAAAGTTGAAAGGGCTACGATCGAATGATCGGCAGCGGTTGAGATGATGGTTGACAGCGTTTCTAAACGCTGTATGATTCGCCTCCCGCTACGAGAGATCGCAGCGAGTCAAGTGTTTGAAGCTAAACGAGTTTCTCGCAAAAAACTTCAAAATAAACGCTTGACAGCAAATGAGGAAAGCGTAGAATGCGCGCCTCGGTTGAGACGAAAAGCTCTTAACCAAACGCTCTTTAACAAATCGAATCAAGCAATTCGTGTGGGTGCTTGTGA